>CAYHGO010000001.1:0-40667 GCA_964356215.1 uncultured Candidatus Saccharibacteria bacterium
ATGCCATGCAACAACTTTAAGCCCTAGGTGTTGCGAAGCTATTGAACCATTACGGCATGTAGACAAAATGGATAATCTATTATACATTAAACTTAATCTGTATACAAGGATACCATGATCATTTGCATCACTGGCCTGCCTGGAAGCGGAAAATCGACGGTCGCAGTTCTGCTGCAAGCAGAACTGGAAAGAAACGGTTGCAGGGTTCGACATTATACGTCGGACTGGATGCGATTTAAGCTCTTCCCAGAACTTGCGGAGAATTCTGCTCAACACGGACGGGATTTCACACAGGATGAACTGACGCGGAGTTACAATGGCCTCTACATGCTCTTTGGGGAGTTGCTCGACATAGATCCGACATTGGCAATACTCACTGATGGAACCTACCGCACAGAGTCTCAGCGGAACTCCCTGCGAGAAATTTCCCGCCGGCATAACGTACCCTTTGTCCTCATTAAAGTGCACGTAGAAGATGGAACGACGCTCGCGCGACTGAACGAACGATTTGCAACTGGCGCAGGATCGGGACCGGAAAGTTATCTTTCCGCAAAAGCGGAGTACGAGGAACCCGCGGATGCCCTTTTGCTGGAAAATACCGGCGACAAGGAAGCTTTGCGGGAGGAAGTCCGTGCACTCGCGCAAACTGTTATGCCACAACTAACCGGCGCGTCGTAGCGTCGGTCTTTTATATTTTATGGGTGTTCAACTGTTTTACGAATAAGAGCCAGAATTTGATCGTGCAGGACTCCGTTGCTCGCTACGATGCCATTGGTCGGGCGATCGTATCGCTGATCAGCGCCCCAGATATCAGTCACTTTCCCGCCAGCTTCCTCAACGAGGATCTTCAGCGAAGCGGAGTCATGCACCTTGCGATTGGGATAGATGACGGCGACAAATTCTCCTGCGGCTACCAGCGCCCCCATGTAGATTATTGAGCCGACATTGATGCCACGAGACTTCTTCTGCTTGAGCGCGCCAAATAGACCGAGCAAGTCCACGGGACTGCGATGCGACCAATTGATGCCGATGACCGCATTTTCAAATGTATCGTGCTTAGATACTGAAATTCGCGTGCCATTTAGAAAAGCTCCTTTCCCTTTCTCGGCGATAAATAATCGGTCGCTAAACGGATCGTAGACAACTCCTAGGATACTCTCGCCATTTTGTACGAGCGCGATGGAAAAAACCGTCGTTGGCACGCCATGAGAAAAGGGAATGGTGCCGTCTACCGGATCACATACCCACACGAACTCGTCATTCTCGCGGAAGTCACTTCCCTCTTCGGCTATGACGCTGTGACTGGGATACGCTTTCTTGATGCGCTTAAGCGCCAGCGCGTTAATAATCAGGTCTGTCTCTGTTACCGGTGTATTATCTTCTTTCCACTCTTTTTTCATCCCGAGCTTAAAATCGCTGTGCATTATCTCGCCAGCTTCTCGAGCAAGGGCAACGGCAAAGTCTTTATAGTTCCTGTTGGTCGTTTTTGTCATACTTAGTTAAGCCGGGCGAAGCCGGTGTGGGCCTCGGGGCCGCGGAGCTTTTTGTATATCGTTTTCGTTTTAGCGGCCTTCGCGAGCACGGCGAATGCCTCGTCCACTGCGCGCAGATATTTTTGAATGTGTGCGTTGGTGTGCGCGCAGGAGGCAAAAAACATATTTGTCGCGAGGAACCCGCGATCCAGCATTTCTTGTACGAATAAAGTTTTGAGCGCCTGGCTGTCCTTGCCGTATTGGAAAATAAAACTGCTGATTGGGATGACGCCGCTCTGCGTTATGGTAAGGCCGTGCTTTGCGGCCAGCGCAGCCCAGCCCTTGCGCACTGCCTTCCCCGCTTTCTCTATACGCTTTGGCGCGCCTGTCTTCTTCATCTCCTTCAAGGTCGCGAGCGCCGCGACGGGCCCGATACGTTCGGTCCAATAGGTGCTGGAGATAAAAGAGTCCTGCGCCGCCTGCATCACAGAGCGCCGGCCGATAATGGCCGCCATCGGGAAACCGTTGCTCATTGCTTTGCTAAAGACGGCAATGTCCGGATTCACTCCGTAGAGCAAATGGGCGCCGCCATAGCAGAGCTTCCACCCCACTGTAATTTCATCAAAGATAAGCACCGCTCCTGTTTTATCCGCGATGTTGCGGACCTTCTGCAAGAAATTGTCCTGCGGTTCGACATTGTGTATCGGCTCCATCACGATAGCCGCGAGATTTTTTCTATGCTTGCGCACGATGGCCTCCAGCTCTTCTATCTGGTTGTAATGAAAAGGCAATATAGTGCCGCGCAAGCCCTTCGGCACGCCGGCGGGCGCGAGTCCCGCCAGCAGATGCTCCTTGAGCCCGTCCTTACGCGCGAGGTTCGCGGCCAGATACCAGTCGTGCCAGCCGTGGTAGCCGCAAAAGGCAATGACATCTTTCCCTGTGTGTGCGCGTGCAATGCGCTCGGCGATCGCCATTGACTCTCCGCCGGTGCGCGCATAGCGCACCATATCGGCCCAGGGATGTATCTTGGTGAGCAATTCAGCCAACTCGACTTCCTCCGGTGCATTCAGCGTGGACATTGAGCCGTTATCAACGGCTTTTTTAACGGCTGTATTGACTTCAGCATCAGCGTAACCGAGGATACAGCTCCCTACTCCCATGATGGACATGTCCGTATACTTCTTGCCGTCCAGGTCCCAGACTTCGCACCCCTTGGCCTTTGAGTAATACGCGGGCCACTCCCCCGGCAAGAACATCTCGGGGCGCTTGGAGAGCAACTGCGTCCCGCCCGGTATCAATTTCCTGGCTTTCTGGTAGAGCTTCTGCCCCGTTTCTTGTTTTAAATTTTTTTTCATAGTGTGGTGAGTATTTTTTTCAGCGTGTTCGCAATAAATCTCTGCTGCGCGAGTGTTATTTTCGGAAAAAGCGGGATAGATATCTCCGAGTCCACGAACGCTTCGGCGTTCGGGCACATTCCTTTTTTGCAACCCAGCGATTCGTAGTACACATGGCGATGCACGGGCACATGGTGTACCTGCACGCCGATGCCGGCATTGCGCATTTTTGCGAACACCGCATCCCGCTTCGCGGCAATAAGCGGGGCGAGCCGTATCGGATACAGGTGCCATGCCGACTGCTCGTGCGAGCGTTCGGGGGGCGGAAGAATGAGGTTCGGGACCTTCGCCAAGAGTTTTTGATACCGCGCGGCGGCGGCGCGGCGTTTAGTAATGAAAGAATTGAGGCGCTTCAGCTGGCTTTCGCCGAGCGCCGCCGACATCTCCGGCATGCGGTAGTTGAAGCCGAGCGCCTGCATCTCCTGGTACCATGCGCCATGGCTCTTCCGCGCAAATGTCTTCGCCTCTTTGCTGATGCCGTGACTACGGAACAGGCGCAGGGCACCCGCGTACTCCTCGTTATCAGTAACGATGACACCGCCCTCGCCAGTCGTGATTGATTTCACCGGATGGAAACTAAACATCGTCATATCCGCCTGCGTGCCCACCGGCTTCCCGCGATAGCCGGCGCCGAGCGCTTGAGCGGCATCTTCTATGAAAATAAGATTGTGCTTCTTCGCGAGCGCGCGAAATTCGCGCAAGTCCGCCGGGCGGCCGCCGTAATCCACCGGCACGATGGCTTTCGTTCGTTTTGATATTTTCTTACGCGCGTCGGTAATGCTCATGGCACCAGTGCGCATATCTGAATCGGCGAATACGGGCCTCGCCCCGAGGTAAAGCGCCGCATTCGCCGTGGCGGCGAAGGTGAGCGCCGGCACAATGACCTCGTCGCCCTTCCTGATACCGGCGGCGAAGTACGCGGCATGGAGCGCGGCCGTTCCGGAGTTAAAGGCGACGGCGAACTGCGCGCCGACCTTTTTTGCAATAGCTTTTTCAAACCGCCCAAGCGCCGGTCCTTGGGTCAGCCACCCGGAGCGCAACGCCGTCGCGACCGCTTTGATGTCGTTCTCACTAATGTCCTGGGTGGAGTACGGGATCATTTAGTGGTTGAGGACTTTCTCCATCTTGGCGACTATCTGAAGCAATGCCTTTCGTGACATACGCTTCGTGGTCGTATCGCTCGTGAAGTGGAAGTCCGGCTTCAGTTTTTTGCCCAGTTTCATGAATTTCTCAAGCGATTTTTTTTGCGTCGGGCCGACATTCTCGGGTAGCACGACGAAGTAGTCTTTGAGCCCCACCGCGTGCCGCGCCTCCTCTTTGGTAAGCAGCACTTCATGCACTTTTTCACCCGGACGGATGCCGATGATGTTGCGAGTGGCGTCGGGCACGAGGATGTCGAATAGGTCTGTGAGCTTCATGGAGAGCGCGCGCGGTATGAATATCTCGCCTCCCTCCATATTCTTGAGTGCGAATAGCACGATATCAAATGCTTGCTCGAGGTCTATCCAAAAACGTGTCATGCGTTCGTCGGTGATGTACACCGTGTGTGCGCCCTTGTTCTTGATGAGGGTCTCAATGAGGCTGCCGCGACTACCGACGACGTTCCCGTAACGCACGACGCTGAAGCGCGTCGCGCCGCCGCCATAGGCATTAGCCGCAATGAACAGTTTTTCCGCGCACAGTTTCGTGGAGCCGTAGAGATTCACCGGCATCGCAGCTTTGTCGGTCGACACGAGCACCACTTTTTTCACGCCCTGGTCGAGTGCTGCGTCAATGACGTTCTGACTCCCCAAAATGTTTGTCTTGACCGCTTCAAACGGATTGTATTCCAGCGCCGGCACCTGCTTCAGCGCCGCGGCATGCACGACGATGTCCACGCCGTGGAATGCGCGCTGTAACCGCGGCAAGTCCCGCACATCGCCGATGAAGAAGCGAACACGTTCGTCGTTCAATTCGCCAATCATCTGCGATTGCTTTAACTCATCGCGCGAGAAAATAATGAGCTTCCCAAGCTTTGAGTTCGCAAGGATATGCTTGGCGAAATTCTTGCCGAATGAACCGGTCCCGCCGGTTATAAGCACCGCTTTGTCCTTAAGCTGTTCGAGGCTCATAGAAAATGATACTACACAAGATTTTCATTATGGCAAAGGCATCCCGGCTCATCGAGCGTCCCTGATGATGCGTATCATCTTCTCTATAACTGCGCGGGAGAGCCCTTGGTGACAGGGCACCGCGACGCATTCAACAAAACGGGGCTTGAGCATATTGCGCTCAACATCAAAATGATAGACGCCGCTCTCAATGCCGTGTTCTTCCAGCGCGTGCGCAATTTTTTTGTTCTTGTCGCCGAAAAAGAGCGGCACGACCCACGGGCACACCTCGCTATTTTCAAGAAGCCGCTCCTCTGCCGCGCCCCAAAATTCTTTTCGCAACAGGGCGAAATTCTCGGTGCGTTTCTCGAGAGCGCCATTCGCCAACATTTTTGCGACCACCCGCTTCGCATAGGGAGGACACGAGTACAGCTCAGGATACACGGCATAATTGCGGGCAACTTCGCGGAGCGCTGCCCTCGTCGGACGCTTATTCGTGCGGACATAGTCAAATACTTTTTTTTCAAGCGCAGGGTCGCTTTCTGCATACGAGGCTCTGACACGAGCGAGCAACGCCGCATGCTTCGAATACACCGCACCGCCGACGACGCTCGGGAAAAATTTTGCAAAGCTCCAGATGGACGCGAAGCCGAACGTTCCAACCCGCGTGCCGCGATACGAGCTATGAAAACTATGGGCGCAGTCCTCAAGCACGAAAAGACAGTGCTTTGCGGCGAATGCGAGTATCTTTTCCATTTTCTGCGGGAATCCCCACTGGTGATACACCATTATGCCACGCACGTTCTTGTTCATCGTTGTCGTCGGGAAGCAATAATTATGCATCGTCATATAGACCCATGCGCCAAGCCATTCGGGAACGAGGACCTGACTTGTTTTGTTGGAAAGTGTGCGTTCTCCGCGATAGTATTCAAGCACGCGGGCAATGGCGGATTTCCCGGAAAACGCATACGCCATATGCGGCTCCATCTGGCCGAAAAGAACGCCCGGACCTTTCGGAAGGCTTTCGATGGGGTATCGTCTGTCTTCAAATGTTATTTTCACGACGTAATGGTATCATCATACATCATATGGCGGGAACACCATTTGAGTATCACGAAAAAACACCTTACGATGCGATCTGAGGTACGGAACGGCTACGGCTTGCGCGCGCTTATGGCGAAGCATTCTACCTGTTGCGTCATCTGCCGGTAGGTGCGCGTAATACGTTCAACAATAATGTCGAGGAACCCGGCTTTGGCGAGCATCTGTCTGGCACGCTTGGCGGTGATAAAGCAGGTGATCCCGTTATTTGCATATGGCACATGCGTGTTGGGAACGTTATCGATCGTGTAACGGTCCAATTTCTTTCCGCCCCCATGCGTAAAATTGACACTCTTACTTCCCAAGTGCCAGCTGAAAAAACGGCCGCCGCCTTTGAGCGTGCGAAAAATCTCCCGATACGTTTCAGCATGTCCCTTAAGGTCGGTATGCTCAACTGTCATGACGTCAATGATGGCATCAAAGAAATTGCCTTTGAAATCAAGATGCTTCATGTTGCCGACGCTCAATTTCGCTTTCACATCATAGTGCTCGAGCATTTGCTTGCACAATTTCATTGCACTTGGTGCGATGTCCATGCCGTAGGCATCGAACCCTTCTTTCGCCAGCATCCAGAGGTTCGCGCCGCTCCCGCACCCAAGCTCGAGTACTTTTATCTTTCTGCGTTTAGAGCGCGGCAAGGAGAAATAGTGTGACGCAAGAAACTGGATAACCTGCTCGTTGGGGTAGCGACGTTGAGAGAAAAACCCAATCCGCCGAAACCCTTCTTCAAACAAAAAGTTATCCATATTACGAAAGTTTTTTTCTTATACCCCAGAGCGTGCGATATCCGCCGCCGGTCCATCCTTCTTTGAAATGGCTGATGCCTCGCTCTTTTGCCGAGGACACGTCATCCGCGCGCGGACGCAAAGGAAGTTGATAGAGGGGTACCCCGCGATCTTCCAATTCTTCAAGTGTACGCATTCGCAGGATATGACCAACGTAGTGTAGCGCGAACGCCGGATCAATGCCGACTGAAGCGTCGAGCGCTACACCCTTGTAGAGCATAACAAGAAGCGCACCTGCAATGGCGCAACTTTCTTTGTGCGTGGCGACAACGTAGAAACCCTCGCCCTTGCGGGCGAAATCCGCCAATCGTGCATAACTCTCACGCGAGCGTACCTGTTTACCCGCATCCGCAACATGAAGACGAAAATACTGCTCCTCAAATTCCGGCGTGACGGCATCTCCCTCGACAATCGATACAGAAAAGAGCGGCGAGAACTTCTTAACATACCGTCTATAGCGATCGCGTACACGGGAACGCCATTCTTTGTCAATAGTAGCGAGGTGAGAGTCGACCGAAAACGCTTCGTATCCATAGTGAAGTGCCACACACCGCGCACGCGATTCGTCCTTTGCCGTCATACGAGGCGGCGTGAGATAGAAAAGAATGCCTTGCGCCCCAGCGCTGCGCGCGCGACGTTCAAGTTCTGTGAAAGCAAAATCTTCAAAATCCTCTCGCCCTTCCCTCCCTGCAAAGCACGGCCACGGCAAAAAACCCGGATAGCAAGCAGCTTGCAGGCAACCAGCGCGTTCTTCGACAATGAGCGGCACAACACCGATCGCTTGCTCACCGTCATACACGAAGAAAGAAAGGTCGCACGCCCCGTACTCGGTACCGGCTTCAAGGTTAAACTTGTGTGCTATCCACGTGTGCCACACCCATCCGTCCTCCGACGCATCGATTATCTTTTGCCAAAGCTCGGAAGCTCTAGCCACTTCTTCTATATCAATGGCCTGTAGGTTCATTATGGTTTACGCACGTTGATAGCAAAAAACTCGACTTTCTGCGTCATATCCTTGTACGTACGCGTGACGCGCTCAATATGTATATCTACGAATCCGGAGGCCTTGAGTAGGCGCTTTGCGAGCGGTGCGGTCAAGAAGCAGAGGATGCCAACATTGGGGTATGGAACAGTGGTACGAGGAGTATTGTCGACTGTGTAACGGTCCAGTTTCTTTCCGCCCCCATGCGTAAAATTGATGCTTTTACTTCCCAAATGCCAGCTAAAAAAACGTCCTCCCTTTTTGAGGCAACGGAAGATGTTGTCGTACGCCTCTTGGTGCCCTTTCACGTTGGTATGCTGAACCGACACCACGTCGACTATCGCGTCAAAAAAAGCGCTCCTGAAATTAGGATGCTTCATATTGCCGACGCTCACATGCGCTTTGACGCCATAACTTGCAAGCATCTGTTTGCATAGATCAATGGAGGTCGGTGCAAGGTCAATGCCATACGTGTCAAACCCTTCTTTGGCTATCATCCAGAGATTGGCACCGCTTCCGCACCCAAGCTCTAGTACTTTTATCTTTCTGCGTTTAGAGCGCGGCAGGGAGAAATAGTGTGACGCAAGAAACTGGATAACCTGCTCGTTGGGGTAGCGACGTTGGAAAACAAATCCTTCCGTTTTGTAGCGTTTTTCGAATCCGAGATTATCCATACTTTATTCTATATTGCATTTAAAAACTTTTCCATTTTCCAGACCATACGAGTATGCTCGCGCGACCATCCTTCCTTGAAATGATTGATACCGAGTTCTTTTCCTGTTGCCGTCGCGGGGTCATATTTCGGCCCGAGCTCATACGTCGGCACATTTCTTTTTTGCAATTCTTCTATCGCTCGCCATTTCAGGAGATGGCTCACACGCTGATCGGCAAAATTCGGGTCTACCGCGACGGAGTTGTCATACGCCACATTTTTATACAGAGACACTAGCAACATACCAACGACCGCGCCGCTTTCGATATGCGTCGCCACCGCGTAAAATCCTTCTCCTTTCCGAGCAGTATCGGTTTGTTTCGTATAACTTTCCCGCGAGCGAAATTGCCCGCCAGCATCTTTCATGTGGAGCCGAAAATAAGTTTCTTCAAGCTCGGGCGTTACCGCAACTCCCTCCGCAATGCTGAGCGTAAAAAGCGGTGCATATTTTTTGTGATAGCGACGATATCTCTCACGGACCGCGTCAAGTGTCCCGTCCGTAATTGTCACAACGTGTTCATCAAAGTGACCGGGCTCATACGCGTACTTCAATGCAATTCTCTTCACGCGGATCTCCTCATCCCCGCTGTCCCGTGGCGGGGTTAAACGAACCCGTATATAGTATGCGCCCGTCTTGCAAGTGCGCCGATCCAATTCCTCAAATGCGAAGTTCTCCAGTTCTTCCCTGTTCTGTGCCTCGCGCCGGAAACACGGCCAAGGGAGAAATCCGGAATAATACATCGCTTCGCGTTCAGCGACCCCTCCGATACTTTTTTCTTGAATAATCAGTGCCACGACGCCGACGGCTCTCCCGTCCTCATACACAAAAAAAGAATGGTCCTCGGCTTTGAACTTTTCACCCGCGCTTAGATTGAACTCATGCGCGAGCCAGGTGTGCCAGACCCATCCATCCTCTGACACGTCCACTATTTCCTGCCAAAGGCCTGACGCATCAGCCACTTTTTGTATATCGGTCGCTTGTATGTTCATTTTTGTTCCCGTGCAAGGTGCTTAATGAATTCCACTATACGCTCAGACGACTTGCCATCAAGAGAATATTTTTCAAGAAAATATTTCTGGCGCGCGAGAAGCCCACTACGATAGGATGCATCCGCAAAGATACGCGCGAGGACGGAAGCCGCTTCTCCGGCAGTGCGAACGAAAGGCACTGTAGGCGTATACATCTGCGCATTGTATGTATCAAAAACCTTCCATCCGTACAGGACGAGAGGTTTTCTCACCAGCATCGTCTGATAAATAATCGTCGAATTGCCGCATACTACGGCATCGCTCGTGCACAAAAGTGCAAAAATGTCTTCACTCCCGGCTATTGCATAATCCCCGTGGAATAACTTCCTGACATATTCTCGCGTCGAAGCAACAAACTTGCCATTGCGACATTTAAAGAGCACCTGCAAGCCCGGGATGGCACTCTGCGCTGCACGGATCGTTTCGAAAAACTCGATAAGCTGGTACGAATCATGGTCAAACAAAGCCGGCGCGGAGAACGGCACCGCGACGAGCAGGACTGGCCGAGCTGTATCCAATCCGAGCTGTTTGAACAGTTGTCCTCCTTTCCCACGTGCGCGAGCGTATCCGGTACGATACTGATCGAAGCGCGGCGACCCGGTTGCGATAAGCCGATTGCGTGCATGTCCAATGCGTTCATGCCATATATTCGTATCAGCGCCATAGGTCGCAAGATAATCAGTCTCAATGCGGGAAAGTGCAACGCGTGGGTCGATATAGATTACTCCATGTTGCAATTCTATGGAAGGAATTCTTAATTGTGCAGCGACGCGAGCCATGATGAAAAAATGGTGATGCCGACCGCTCACCGATGCCAGCTGCAATACGACGTCTGGTTTTTCTTCCCCCATGATGCGCTGCAGTGCGTCTATAACCGCTATAATTCTTGGCGCATAAGCCATGAGATATTCGCATGCTTCCAATACAGGACTCCAATCGAGTCCTCCTTGTCGACCGGCAAGATACACCGCAACATCTTTTTTTGCAACTTTCCATTTTTGTGTAAAAGCTTCCGAGGTTCTTATCGCTCTACTCATCTCAACAGTGTGTATTTCGTTGTCCGGATGTCGAATACGAATGCGGTGTTTAAGAATCTGCCGCCAGGGTATCTTTTTAAGCTCGCCACTTCCTGTGAGTATGAGTTCCGTATCGTTTATGTGCTCTATAACGGGTCCGATGTGTGACCAATATTCGCTCGCGTATATTTTATATTTGCGATGCGGCAGAAAACTGATAATCATAGTATATCCCCGCACCAGTAGCGACTTCCATGCAACCGCTGAAAACAACCGCTTTTGCGGCGTCACAGGCCTGTCCAAAATGGTGATCTGGAGGCCAACCATACGTGTCGCATCTATGATCGCCCGCCGTTCAAAAGAAACGAGGCATTTATCAGTTGTGGCATCCTTCATGATAAGAAATGGAATAATGAGACGCGTGTGTTGGTACGTTTTTTTAAGCGCACTATATATTCGCACATAATAAAACAATCGGGTTAGATACTCCCCCATCATGACAGGTTCCACAACTTCGCCGATCCTGATGCCGCGGTGCTCAAAGAATTTCATCGCGGGCAGACGGTACCACTCGCGCGCGACATCCTGCGCAAGCTCCCACCATTCCTCTTCCCCTTTCTCGGCATCAACGACATCTCGTAACGAAACGAACGGGATATCTTTTCTTTTCAGTTCCTGCCCGATCAAGAAATCAAGGCATATGATCGTTGCACCGCGCGCCACGTACGCGCGCGCTTCTTCAACGTGCCACGGCTCGTAGGCGATATAGAGTTTTTTTTGTTCGGTCATTTACGTTTCTGGGACAATCGCGTAATAAGTTCTATGATACGCTCTGACGCTTTGCCATCAAACAAATGAAACTGAGAGAGAACGTTCTCCGCACGTTCTGACAATCGCTCGCGTACAGCGGTTTCTGAAAGCGAATGAAATGCATTCTCAAGATCTTCCTGCGTATCAGCGACGAGAAGACCTCCCGCCTCTGAATACCGGGTGAAATGAAAATTGACTGCTTTTTTCTCAGGCGGATCAGTCGTAAAAACAACTACCGGCTTGTTGAATTTCAGCGCTTCCAAAACAAACGTAGAATAATACGATACGACAAAATCCGCAGAAGCAAAAAGGACAGGAAGGGACTCGTGCCGGGTAATGGTGTGGGGTATGCGAGCAAATATCCTGTCGATTACTTCGCGATAAAAATGTTCCCGAACCGGACCGGGGCGCAGTTTGATGACTACGGAACTGCCCGGAACTTTCTCCAATGCCCGAGCAATTGCCGTATAGTAGTCCTCCAAATCGTAGTCATCCTGAGCGCTTTCGACGGCAACGATAGTTCCAACACACAGCACTGACAGACCCTTCCTTTCCTGGCGATTCTTGTTGGTGGGGGGAACTTCTTCCTCATACGCATCAAACCGGGGTGAACCGACTATGGGCAATTTCTCGCGGGGAAACCCGAGTGCGGCGAATTCGTCTTGTACCAGTTGTCCGTACACGGCGATATATTCGGCGCTATGCCGTCTGCTGTATGAATCAGGGCCAAGGTACTCGAGCCCATGTTGGAGCTCCAGAGACGGTATGGCGCAGGCGCGGGCGACCTGCGCCAAGATATTAAAGTGCGTCTGCAGGCTGACGCTCGCACGCAGGAACACTATGTCGGGCTTGAGCGCTATGAGCAGTGCAAACGTGCCGTCAATGTCACGGAGCGTTTGGGGTACGACGCGTGCACATAGTTCGTCAAATGCTTCAATCATAAGCGGACGAAGTGTAATACCTCTGTAAGCATACTTGGAAAATCCATTCTCTCTGAGTTCGTTCCGTCGTTCCTCAAACAATTGCTGCGCCTCTCCACGGGCCCTTTCGTTGTCGCGGATGGAGAAGGAATTGAAATTATACAGACGGATCCGATACCGCCAGAGGTTTTTGAACCCTGCTTTCAACGCTTCTCCCCGGTCAAAAAGCATGAGCTCTCCTTGTGGCAACTGTTCCATAATGGGCGCGACGTTCCGCCAATAGTCCGAGGCGAGGATACGCGGTGTCCCACGCGGCCGCACGAGGCCAATGCAGATATTGTACATAGTTATACTTAGTTCGAGTAGCATCCGTTTAAGCGCAAATGTACGTCTGTTGAAGCGCATCTGCTTCATCGGCACCCGCGCATGCGGTATGACTACTTCGATCCCCAGTTGTTTTCCTATGAGCTTCGCGCATGCGACAACCGCAACGATATGCTCGCGCAATAATGGCTGTTGGCGCACGGCAGTAACCTCTTGAGGGGTAGCCGCTGCCAGCGAATGCGACGAAGGAAAGACTACCAGCCGCCGTGCAGCGGGGTGCTGTGTCAGTACATTCTCAAATACGGTCGTGTAATATAAAAGCCGTAAGATATAATCCTGAACTGGTAAGAAAAACATTTGCGCAAGCGAGACGCCGCGATACTGGAACCATCTCCATTCTTGGCTGTCAAACAGTCCCGCCGTCCATGCTTCTGCCAATTGAAATCGACTAGTGTCGCGAGGACGGTATGCGCGACCGGAGCAGAATGGAATACTTTTCTCTGCGAGCGCGCTCTCTATTTCAAGACTTGAAGGAACAATGAGATATCCCTCCCTGCGGATCTCCGGATGCTCGTCAAGAAAGCGCGTGCAGGCATCGATGTGAGCCTGCTCATAGAGAAAAAAGAGATTCCGTTCTCCGGTCTTGCGTGCCATGAGTACCGCTTGTTTGAGATAACTAGTTACTGCTCTATGAAGTTGCTAACGCATCGGTGCGCGTCCGACGGTCGTCTTTAAGAATGCGCGCAACACCTGATCTATCCATAACAGAACGACCATAAGCGGATAGGATGCGGGGAAGAATTTCTTGAGATAAATCTCCAGACCGTCATAGTACTGACGGTCGAACTTCTTGACGTTCATCTTGCCGAACGATGCGGTTTTGATGTGTGTGGCCTTCGCATCCGGGACCAGAAATATCTTGTACCCACGATCATAGATGCGGCGGCACAGGTCCACGTCTATAAACATGCGAAACTTCGGGTCCATGATCTCGGAACCGAGCGCCTCGCGCCGCAGGATGAGGCATGCGACGACCGCCATCTCAATCTCAAAGACGCGGGTCGTATCAAGGTCCGTAATGTGATACGAGTTGTAATGGCGCAATCCGAGGAAATATTTATCAATGAACCGCCCGGGTACCGTCGTGTAAAAGGCGACCAAAGGCGTCATGTGCCGGCGGTAATAATTCTGTATCCTGCCGTCGGGATAATGGAGATTGCCCGTTGCGGCGCCCGCCTCGGAATGCGTATCCATAAAGGTGATGAGCGCGCGAAGGGTTCCCGGCCAGATCTTCGCGTCGGTGTCTAAGGTCATCAGATACCTGCCGCGCATGCGGTCAAGCGCGACATTCAGCGCCGAGTAACCGACGTTCTTCTCATTCCGCACGAAAAGAAAGCGCGGGTTCCGCTTGTATTTCTCGTCAATAAGGGCCAAACCGCCGTCGGTAGAGGCATCGTCGATCACGATACAGTCCCACGAAACGTCCCCTCCGTACTGGACGACCGATTCAAGCGCTTCGTTCGCCAGTTCGGCGGAATTGTAAATGGAAACAATGAGGGAAACTTCGGGAATGCTTTCTGTAATTTTCATAGATACTGAATGCTACCACGCGCGTTTGATTCTCGGAACGCAGTGGAGTACGATGACGAAGACAAAACGGCTATGGCTACAAACATACACGAGCTACGGCTTTCCATCGTGCAGGCCTCCTTGCAATCCGGCGAAGGCCATATTCCGAGTGCCTTCTCTATCCTTGATATTTTGATAGTCCTGTACAACAGAATACTAAAATTCAACCCGAAAAATCCGGCTGACCCGAAGCGCGACCGCTTCGTACTAAGCAAGGGCCATAGCGCACTCGGACTCTATGCGGTCTTGGCGGACAAGGGCTTCTTCTCAAAGAAAGAATTGCGGACATTCGGCACATTCGCAAGCAACCTTGGAGGCCATCCCGATTCGTTGAAAGTGCCGGGTGTCGAAGTGTCGACCGGCTCTTTGGGCCACGGCTTCCCCGCCGCGGTCGGTATGGCGCTCGCACTGAAGATTACAAAAAACAAAGCGCGGGTATTCGCCGTCATCGGGGATGGCGAGAGCAATGAGGGTTCGGTATGGGAAGCCGCGCTTCTTGCGAGTCACCACAAGCTGGATAACCTGGTCTGCATCGTGGATTACAACCACTCAACCGACCGTGCCGTCTCGGTTGGCGACGTGGTAGCGAAGTTCTCGGCATTTAACTGGGACGCAATAACAGTCAGCGGGCACGACCAGAAAGCGCTCTACAAGGCCCTGACCGCCAAGCACCCGGGGAAGCCGTTCGCGATTATCGCCACAACCATTAAAGGATACGGTTGCACCATGATGGCCAATAATCCGGCGTGGCATCACAAGACGCCGACGAAAGCGGAGTACGCAGAGATCGTACAAGAGTGGCAATAATCCTCTGGACTTTAAGTATGCGAAAACAACTCGTCACGACCGTTGAAGCTCTGGTGGAAAAAGACAAGCGCGTGGTCGTGCTCCTCGGCGACATCGGCGTCTTTGGCTTCCGTCGTTCGATGACCGCCCACCCCGACCGCGTGTACAACATCGGCATTTTGGAACAGGCGACGATGAGTCTCGCCTCCGGGCTCGCGAAGACCGGCCTCATCCCCGTATTCCACACCATCGCGCCGTTCATCGTCGAACGGGCGCTGGAACAACTAAAGGTCGACTTCGGATTCCAACAATTAGGCGGAAACTTCGTGAGCGTGGGCGCCTCTTACGATTATGCCGCGCTCGGCGCCACGCATCATTGCCCCGCCGATGTCGGCACACTGAAAAATATCCCCGGCATGGAAATCGTGGTGCCGGGAACAGCGCAAGAATTTGATACGCTCTTCAGGCAATCCTACGACGACGGTCGTCCGACGTATTTCCGTTTGAGCGAGCGGGCAAATGCAGAAAGTCAGAACGTGAAGTTTGGAAAGGCGCAGGTCGTGAAGAAGGGCACGAGGGCGACCGTAATCGCCGTCGGCCCGCTGTTGGAAAATGCATTGACAGCGACAGAAAAAGAGGACGTGACTATTCTCTATTACACAACGCTCGCCCCATTTGATGCAAAAACACTTCGATCCAACTTAGCAGGAGACAAGATACTTATCTGCGAGCCCTACTACGAAGGAGCCCTCGCTCTCGACGTCATCAATACATTCCCCAATCAGGCGATACAGATAGCGCACGCAGGTATGCCGAAGCGATTCCTCTCGAGCTACGGCACGGCAGAAGAACACGATAAAGACCTGGGGCTGACCGCCGGAGCGATTAATAAGAAATTAAAGAAACTGATGCATGAATAAGCTCGCCCGAACGATAGTGGATGACGCAAAGGATTCCGTCCGCGGCACAGATTTCTCGGGATTGAAAAACAAAAGCGTTTTGATTACCGGCGCCTCCGGACTCGTCGGCACCTACCTCCTCGCAGGGTTGGCGAACATTCCGCAGAAAAATCGGCCAAAAAAAATATACGCCGTATGCCAGAGCAGGCCCGAAAAATATTGGAGGGAGATAGTAACTCGCGTGCGCGCCACGATTTTGCAGGGAAATCTTTGCGACGACGCGTTCGTCCGCACACTGCCGAAAGCTGATATGGTGCTTCACGCGAGCGGCTATGCGCAACCGGGTAAGTTCATGGCCGACCCATTGAAGACGCTCAAACTTAATACCGCGGTCACGCTGAAGCTGCTCGCGAAGCTACGGAAAAACGGAAAATTCCTTTTCATTAGCACCAGCGAGGTCTATAGTGGCCTCACTCGCTCGCCCTTCAAGGAAACGGACATCGGCACCACCAACACCGACCATCCGCGCTCCTGCTATATAGAAGGCAAGCGTTGCGGCGAGGCCATTGTTTACGCGGCGCGCGGCAAAGGCGTCGAGGCGAAGGCGGCGCGGCTCTCGCTCGCCTACGGTCCGGGCACGAGGCGTGACGACAAGCGGGCATTGCATTCGTTCATCAATCGGGCGCTCGCAGAAAAGAAGATAGAGATGATGGACAGCGGCGAGGCCATGCGGACCTATTGCTACGTCACGGACGCGACACAGATGATGTGGTGCATTCTCCTCCACGGCACGGACGCCGTCTACAATGTCGGCGGGACCTCTCGCACAAGCATTGCGAAGCTGGCGAAGCTCATCGGAAAGATTCTGAATGTGCCGGTCATCATCCCGAAGGCGCAGAAGACCGCACTCGCCGCTCCGGAAGATGTGCGGCTCGACTTGAGTAAAGTGAGAAAAGAATTCGGCAAAAAGAAGTTCGTCTCGTTTGAAGAAGGGGTGAAAAGAACCGTTGCCTGGCAAAAAGTGCTCTACCGAAGTGGCACGAAAGCAATTTGACTTATTTATAATGGTGTGCTAGCATTAAACTCGGGTACCCATTAGGTTGGGCAGTTACTTACGAGAGGTGTGCGATGAATTCCGAGATGCTCTTTGTCTTTGTAGCAATAACGATGTCAAAATCCGTTGAGGATATTCGTTTTCAGCGGGCTCTTAAGTCAGTGGGAAAAGCGCGAGAATTCGGATATCCTTTCATAATCGTCGATGGATCACCGGCTCCTGAAGCCGCGGACATGCTCCGAGACCGAGGGGCGATTGTGTACCGCCAACAGACGAAGGGCATGGGACCTGCAAGGCGGGAAGCGGTCTTTTATGCTCTCGAACACTGCAAAATGCTCGGCATAAAGGTGATTCAGTTCACTGAACCGGAAAAGGACGACTACATCCGGTTTGCTTCCAACACAGCTGAGCCGATACTTTCCGGTCGCGCCGAGATCGTCTTGTCGAGAAGGACGGTTGCATCCTGCAAGACATATCCGTTGTTCCAGCAGGAACAGGAGATTATCATGCTCGCGGCCTATGCCAAAGCATTGAGGATGCCTGAGGCAAACTCGTATCTGGGCCCGATTGCATTCTCGGTGGTAACCGCCGGCAAGTATGTCTTGCTACAAAATCCACTGGAGTACGGCATCGAGGACACCTATGTTCAAACATACGCCCCGATTCTTGCTCGGAAAGACGGCGTTAAGGTCGTCGCTTCGGAAGAATTCGATTTCCAGTATCCACCGGAACAGAGAGCGGAAGAAGAGGGTGTTCTCGATGGGGCGATGCGGGCGAAACGTATCTGGCAAACAAAATCGCTTATGGACGCTTTCGATAAGCTGACTCGATAAGCGACTCGTCCTGCACAAACGGCGCGGAAACCCCGCGCTGTTTTTTTATGTTGTATATCACATACGTTAGACATCGCCTGAGAATCATGCTAATTTCCTTTGGTCTATGAAAAAAGCCCTCATTACGGGGTTGTCCGGACAAGACGGTTCCTATCTGGCCGAACTCCTCCTTGAGAAGGGGTACGAGGTGCACGGCATCGTGCGGCGCGCCTCCACCTTCAACACGGAGCGCATTGACCATATACAGCACGACATTCACATTCACCACGGCGACCTCTCCGATAGCGGCAATCTCGGCCGACTCATCGGGAAAATAGCGCCGGACGAGCTCTACCATCTGGGGGCGCAGAGCCATGTCAGGGTCAGCTTTGACATCCCCGAATACACAGCGAACATAACCGGGCTCGGAACACTCCGCTTATTGGAGACCATTCGTGACCTTGGACTTGATACTAAATTCTATCAGGCCTCAAGCTCCGAGATGTTCGGTAAGGCCTCTGAAATCCCGCAAACGGAAAACACCCTCTTCCATCCGCGCTCTCCTTACGGCTGCGCGAAGGTATTTTCGTATTGGATCGCGAAGAATTACCGAGAGGGATACGGGATGTTCACGGTCAACGGCATCCTCTTCAATCACGAGTCCCCGCGGCGCGGAAAAACATTCGTTACTCGCAAGATTACCCGCGGGCTTTCCCGCATCGCTCTTGGGCTCGATAAGAAGCTCCTTCTGGGGAACTTGAACGCGGAACGGGACTGGGGATATGCGAAAGAGTATGTTGAGGGGATGTGGCGCATGTTGCAACATAGAGTGCCTGATGACTACATCCTCGCGACCGGAGAAACGCATTCGGTCCGCGAGTTCGTGGAAGAGGCCGCAAAGCATCTCGGCCTGCAGTTGGCGTGGAAAGGAAAAGGCATTGATGAAAAAGCTATTGACCGAAAGACGGGTAAAATCATTATCGAAATCCATCCGAGGTACTTCCGCCCGGCGGAGGTTGATGTGTTAATCGGAGACCCGAGCAAGGCGCGGAAGAAACTGGGCTGGGTCGCGAAAACAAAATTCAAGGATTTGGTACAAATGATGGCGGAAGCCGATTTTAAAACCGAAAAATGGAATGCGAGAAAATAAGGGCATGATACGGCTCGTCAAATCCAGTTTTTTGAAGGAACGGGAAACCAAAAAGAAGTTGGCTGATTTTATCGCAACCGCAGAGACATTTTCTATGGGCGCGCGGTGTGCCGAATTCCAGAAACGCTTTGCGAAAAAGCAGCGACGGAAGCACGCCGTATACGTCAACAGCGGCAGCAGCGCCAATCTCATCCTGATACAGTCCCTGCTCAATCTGGGAAAACTGAAAAAGGGCGACCGCGTCGGATTTTCGGCGCTCACCTGGTCCACGAACATCATGCCGCTCATCCAGCTCGGTCTGGCGCCGGTGCCAATTGACTGCGAGATAGACACGCTGAACGTTTCCCCGCGCAAATTGAAAGAGAAGATACGGGATATTGACGCGCTCTTTTTGACAAACGTGCTCGGTTTCAGCGACGATATCGCCGGCATCGCGCGTTTGTGCACAAAGCGCGGCATTCTGCTCTATGAGGACAATTGCGAATCGCTCGGTTCCGTCGTCGGCGGCCGCCTGTTGGGAAACTTCGGAAGGGCGTCTACATTTTCTTTTTTCGTGGGGCATCACATATCCACGATAGAAGGAGGCATGGTGTGTACGGACGATGATGAATTACATCATATGCTACTCATGGTCCGCGCTCACGGATGGGACCGCAACCTTTCTCCGGCCGTGCAGGTCGCGCGTAGGGCAATCCACAAGGTGGAAGAATTTTTTTCAAAATATACCTTCTACGACCTTGGCTACAATGTCCGACCGACCGAGATACAGGGCTTCCTCGGGACCACGCAAATCGGGTTCTGGGACGACATCGTGCGGCGGCGGCAGAAGAATTTCAGGATGTTTGACCGGGCCGCCGGCACAAACGACGAGCTCTTCGGCCGGAAAACCGCGCACATGGACGTCGTTTCTAATTTTGCCATGCCCGTCGTCTGCAAAACCGGAAAATTATTCGACAAATACTGTGCGCGGTTCGAGGAACAAGGCGTCGAGATACGGCCAATCATTGCGGGCGATATGACCAAGCAGGTCTTCCACAAAAAATACGTCGCGGGTCGCAGTGAGTGCGGGAATGCCTCGCTCATCCACTCCCAAGGATTTTATTTCGGCAATAATCCGGAACTCACGAGAGGCGAAATCTCCCAGCTTGTGTCATTATTGAAGAAATAGCGTATGGAAAAAAGCGCATCCATCTATGTGGCGGGGCACACGGGAATGGCGGGGTCGGCCGTCGTGCGGGAACTCACGCGGCTTGGCTATGACAACCTCTTATTGAGAACGCACGGCGAACTTGAATTGACAAACCAAGCCGCGGTTACTGACTTTTTCAAAAAAGAGAAGCCCGAGTATGTCATTCTCGCCGCGGCAAAAGTCGGCGGCATCCTAGCGAACACGACATTCCAGGCGAACTTCCTCTTTGAAAATATGCAAATCCAGAACAACGTCATCTGGAACGCTCACGAAAACGGCGTGAAGAAGCTGATGTTCCTCGGTACTTCCTGCATCTATCCGAGAGAGTGTCCCCAGCCGGCGAAGGAGGAGTATCTCTTGGACGGGAAGCCCGAGCCGACAAACGAGGGCTACGCGCTCGCGAAAATCGCCGGCTTGAAGCTCTGCGAGAAACTGTACGAGCAATACGGGGACAAGTTTATTTCGTGCATGCCGACGAATATCTACGGCTACAACGACAACTTTGACCCAAAGTCCGGGCATGTTGTGGCTGGCATGATGCAGAGGATGCACGCGGCGAAGATGAGCGGCGACTTGGCGTTTCCGATTTGGGGAAGCGGCAAGCCGGAGCGGGAATTTCTCTTCGTGGATGACTTCGCGCAAGCGGTCGTCTGGCTGATGAATAATTACGACAAAAAAGAATTCTTGAATATCGGCACCGGCGTCGGTACTTCGATACAAGAGCTGGCGACGCTCATTAAACAAGTGATTGACTATAAGGGTGAGCTGACCTTTGACACGACGAAGCCGGACGGCGCGCCGATAAAATATTTGGATGTGGGCAAGATGAGCGCGCTTGGATGGAGGTATTCCACCGAACTTGAGGCAGGTCTTGAGAAAACATATCGCTGGTATCTGGAGCATCGCGCATAAAAAGAGGACGGCCCGCAGCAAGCTGCGGGCCGAATTGTCGCACGAAAGAACGGTTATGCCGCGCGCTTGAAGCCGATGAGCTCGGCCTCTTGGCGCATGGCGGCGACCAGCGCGATGCGTTGCACATCGCGCTTGCGGTCGTAGGCGGGGTTGCCCGCTTCTATCGCCGTCTGGACCGGCGGGTGCGCGTAATTGACCGCGCACGAGCCGACCTTGAGGCCATCTTGAAGCGCCCAGAGAAGCGGCACGAAGAGGATGCCCCAGTTGTCATCGTAGACGGCAATCGGGTCCACGCGGGAATGGCCGCGGTATGACAGCAAGAGCTCGGCGGCTCTGCGGCTCATGATGCGCGGGCCGATGAGATAATCGGCCGTGACGCCCGTCACCTCCGCTATCTCGTGGGCCGCTCGCGCCTCCGACAATGCCTGATAGGGCGGGTAGTCGGCGAAGAGCTGATTGCGCCACGGGATGACGATGTCATACCCTTGCTTGACCATCTCGATGCAGGGTGCGAGGCACGGCACCATCCCGACCTTCTCCGGCTCGATCCATGCGATCGCATCTATGTCCACGAAGTCCTGGTGCGCATGCGCGTGCCCAGCAAGGTTGAGAAGACCAGCAGTCCGGATATTATCGAGACCTGCCCGGATGCAATGACGTCGCGAGGCGCCCGTGCCCGGCTCGACCTGCTTCTCGACGAGCGTCGCGCCGGCATAGTAGAGCGCATTGCGCGACACTTCGAAATCCAACGACCCGTCGACGACTATGACCGGATACCCGAGCGCCTTCGCCGCCTGGCACATCTGGAGCGCCAGCAGGAATCGATAGTCACCCATCGGGTCCTCCGTAAACGTCGTCGTAACGATGACTGCTTTCCCTGAATTCATTACGCACCTCTCTTGGTTGGTTGTGGACTTGCGCCCGAAATGTGGAACAAATAAGCCACTCTTACCATAACATACTCTGCAAAAATAAGCAAGGTCTCGCGCATGTGCTAGAGTAGCGGCATAAGTACTCAACTCAAGACGTATTTTGAAGACCCGCATTTCAAGATGGGGCGGAAGTTCCTCTCGGATGAAACCTACGCCGAGGCGATAGAATCGTTTGTCATCGTCTGCGCCGATGTCCTCTTTATAAATAGAAAGAACAGAAGTGTGCTTCTCCTCGCCCGCCGCAAGGTGAAGCCAATGCAGGGGCTCTGGCTCATCGGCGGCCGGGTCTTCGCCGGCGAGCCGGAACGCGCCGCCATCGTGCGGCTCGCGAAGCGCGAGGTGGGACTCGACATCGCGCCGGAGCGCTTTGAATACGTGTGCACAAACCGGTATCTGTGGACCGACCGCGAGCAGGAGCCGCAAGACAAAGGGAGCGACGACCTTTGTTATACCTTCGCGCTTGAGGTTTCCGACGAAGAGCGGCGCGGCGCGGCGGCGCATCTCGACCCGCACGAATATGACACTACGACGGGCTTGCAAGAATTCAATAAAGAACGGCTTGAAAAAGAATCCGTCCACCAGGCAATCCGCGACCTCTACGACATTGTGTTCAGTGAGCAGGAGGCGCACCCCGGGTAATCGAACGGATGAGTTCAATCATTTTTGGAATAACAACTTCAAAACAATATTCTTTCCGTATCCGTTCCTGCGCGGCATGACCGAGCCGTGCGCGGAGCGAGGGGTCGGCAAGCAGTTTCCCGAGCTTCTCGGCGAATTCCTCGTCGTTGTATGCGAGAAAACCGCTTTCGCCGTCCTTGATGACATAGGGTACTTCCCCGAATGCGCTCGCAACAATCGCGAGCCCGCACGCCATATATTCAATAAGCTTGAACGATTGTTTCCCCGTATTCCACTCCCCGTCAAGCACATTCGGCACGACGCCGATATCAAATTTCCGCATTTGGAGAGGAATCGTCTCGGGGCTGGCCCAGTCCACAAATTCAACCGCGAGGCCGGGAATATTCCGGAACAGACCATACACATCCTGTCTACCGGCGGCTCCTATCAAAACGAATATGAACGGGACATTCGTTCTCTTGACCAGTTTCCCAAATGCCGTAGCGAGGATTTCCAGATTTGGCAGGTGATTGTATGCCGCTCCGGTCCATCCGATGACTACCGATCCGCTCTTGGGCTCGTACTGCTTTGTGAATTTCTCATACGCGGCGTATTTGACCGTAATGTGAATGAGGTGCACATTATCGTTATACTGCTTCGCCCACTCTGCCTGCGCATGGCTTGAAACGATAACGAGGTCGGCCATGCGCGTCAGCGTCTTCGTCTTGAAAAAACTGTGCACGTATACCGGGTCATCAATGTCAAATACCATCTTCCGCCGAGAGAAGAAAAGGTATGCCACCATGATGGCGAAAAAATATTTGTTCGCTATGGCGCGCTGTAGATATACGACATCCCCTTTTTTGATTGAAAAAAGCGAACGAATAATTTCCGCAATCAGCAGGAACTTCTTCGGCCACGGGGTGCGCGAGATGAGAAGCGTCGGCGGCGTATGGACAATCGCGTCGATGCCCCGCGCGCGCAGTTCGTCCGCAACCCAAAAGGCGCGCGGACGGGAGGACGCGCTCTGCACATCGCTGAAAGTGTAGAAATGGATCGTCCCGAGCGGGGAGACCGTGTGCTGTTGTGATCCCATTTTCGTAGGGTAGTATACTGCATACCGTATGTATAGGGAATTCCTTAAACGATTCCGCACCTTCAAGAATTGGTGGCGGTTCATCCCCCCGTTCAACCGCGCGCGCTACAACGTCATCGCGCGGCTTCGGGACGGAACGAATATCCTCGTCCGCGACATACGTTCCGATGATTACACGACCTTGATGGATGTCGTAGGCGAAGATATGTATCGCCTATCCCTGATCAAAAACCCATCCATTATCGTGGATGTCGGCGCGCATATCGGCACGTTTTCCATCCCGGTAGCGCGCCGGTTCCCTAACGCAACGGTATATGCCGTGGAGCCAGACGCCGAAAATTACCACGCGCTGTTGCACAACATAGCCCTCAACGACCTGAAAAACGTCTTTCCGCTGAATGTGGCCGTCGCGGGGGGGTATGGTTCAACGCCTTTTTATACTTCAGCGTCAAATGTCGCCCATTCCATCGTTGATGCGTCGGTGGGAACGGGAACGGCCATGGTTGACACCATTCCGCTTTCAAAGTTTCCCTGCATAGATGTTTTGAAGTTTGACGCGGAGGGGGCTGAATATGTCATCGGTGAAATACCTAGAACATCATATCTCGCCATAGAAATACATACCATAGCGGGAAGAGACCCTGAAAAACTTGAACGGGATCTGACTTCGAAATTCCGGATTGTCAGAAAGGATGTTGGAAAATCCGGACACATCACGCTCGTGGGGGTTGGGAGATAAAAATCCTAACGATTACTTTTGAGTAAGCCCTGTGATAGGATACGCGCATTCGTATGGACAAAGTTATCGTGACTGGAGGCGCAGGATTCATCGGCTCGCATGTGGTTGATGCGCTCATCGCCGACGGGTATGACGTGCATATCGTAGACGACCTTTCCGCAGGCAAGAAGGAGTGCATCAACCCGAAGGCGACGCTCTATATCGAAGACATCCGAAATGCGGAAGCGCTCGGTCCGATATTCTCGGGCGCGCGGTATGTGTTCCACCTGGCAGCGTTGCCGCGCGTACAATACTCCATTGAAAACCCAAAGCACACGAATGACGTGAATCTCTCCGGTACGCTCCATGTGCTTATTGCGGCAAAGGACGCGGGGATAGAGCGCGTCGTGTTCTCGGCTTCAAGTTCGGTATACGGAGACCAGAAGACGAGCCCATTCACCGAAGAGGCACGCCCGGACCCTAAGAGCCCCTATGGCCTGCAAAAGCTCATGGGTGAGATTTACTGCGCCCATTTCAGCGAACACTACGGTTTGCCGACCGTGTCGCTCCGCTATTTCAATGTGTATGGGCCGCGGATGAATCCGGAAGGAGCGTACCCGCTCGTCATTGGTCATTTCCTAAAACTCAAACGTATCGGCAAACCACTCACCATAACCAACGATGGCACCCAGACGCGCGATTTCGTTCATGTGAGCGACGTGGTGCGCGCGAACCTGCTCGCGGCCACTGCGGGAGCGGTCGGCCACGGCGAGATCATCAACATTGGTGGTGGAAATAATGTTTCCATTAATCGAATCGCCGAGCTCATCGGCGGACCGATAGAATATATTCCCGCGCGCTACGAGCCGCACGACACGTTTGCCGATATCAGAAAAGCAAAGAATCTTCTTGGATGGGAGCCGAGGATTTCTATCGAAGAAGGCCTTCGTGGCCTTGTCTAGGGGCCACTACCGCCCGCGCAACTTCATCGATCGAAATCGCATTGATGCATGCGGGACTGCCTTTGCCGTGGCCCGCAGCGCAGAGGTCATCGCGCGAAAAGACCGCGATGGGCGCATTTTTCCCGTATTGCCCGGGGAGCCACCAATTTCGACCGAGGCAGGTACGCACAACCAGTAAGGGCACGCCGAGCTGGGCGGCTATGTGCGCTATTCCCGTATCAACGCTCACTACTGCCGAACTTCGGCTGATTAGGTTCATCATTTCTTGCAAGGTCGCTTCTCCCGCGATGACCTTCGCGTCTATGCCGCGCGCAATGGCAAGCGCGGATTCCCGCTCCGTCAGCGTACCGCTCACGATGAGAGCAGTCTCCGCGGGGAGCGCGCGCCGCAGAGCGGCGAGCAGTTCGCGGCTTTTTGCTGGCTGCAAACTGCGAGTCGAACCACCTGCAAAAAGATGCGCGACAACGTACTTCCCCGCTTCTGCTTGAAACATGGCGAGTACCGCATCGTCTCGCACAAAGGTGAGCGTTGGAAATGGGATCGAGATCGGCAATCCCGCGGCACGAAGTATTTCTCGCTCATGTTCGGCGACAGCCCAATCAGCACGCACAGGTAAAAGATGATCGTAGAGCGCGTCATTCCACAAGGAAGCATCGGTAAAGCCCATAAGTCCTCCCCGTTTTGCAAGAACTCGCGAGACGAATTTGCTTGCGAGGCCGAATCTTCCTCCTGCCTTGCCGGAGTATTGCGTAACGACAAGATCGCTTCCGCGAAAATCTTTCCATAACGAAATGACCGAGCTCGGATGCCGCCGATTTACTTCAATGATTTCCAGCCATGGATATGCCGCAAAGAGGTCGCGCAACAGAGCACCGCGGCTCCCGACGACGATGCCGAGGCGCGCATTTGGAAATTGCATGTGAATATTTTCAAGCAAATATTTTCCCATCAGACAATCGCCGATGGAGGAGGCGCGAAAGGTGAGTGCCTTTTTAATTTCCTTACGCATAGAATGGGTTCTCGCAATGAAGCCGACGCATTTTCACGAGAAGATTATTTTTGACGACATGCGCGAGAGCTGTGATGAAGCTTCTACGCGGCAGGGGTAGCGTGCGTTCCTCCGGAACCGCGACAAGATCAAACGGCGCACTTTCGCCGAAGAAAAACCAAGCACGCGGCGCAATGAGTATAGTGAGAAGAGTCACACTACGTATGCGCGCGAGCTCGTTCCTCCGTTCAAGCGGGAAATACAACAGGTACTCGCGCTCTGCAAAAAAGCTCTCCAGGCGGCGTAGCGATGCCCCGTGTGCGCGCAATTGCGACAAATTCACTTCAAAGAGCACGGTCGGCCGTGCGCGCTCAATGAGCCGCATACCACCGCGCAATACATCAAGTTCCATGCCTTCCACGTCTATTTTTATGAAGTCAGCTCGCCCTACCTCATCATCGAGTGTGGTTACGACAATATCGCCACCCGCCACCAGCGTGTTCGCTCCGGCATTCGATTCGTTCCGCGTCAGCAATGTGCAAGTCCCCTTTCTACTTCCGAGAGCCTTGCAAACGAGCTCCGGCGCCACGCTATTTTCCGCCGCATTGCGCGATAGGAGCAAAAACGCCTCGGCAGAGGGCTCAAAGGAAATTACCGTTCCGACCATTCGCGCGATCGGTATGGAGAATGTGCCGATGTGTGCGCCGATATCTATAACGACACTCGCTTGATTCACAAACGCGCACGCCAGCGCGAGCAGTCCCTCATTTGGATATACGCCGCCTCCAAGAGCCACTGCCATTTTTTTATCTTTCTTCGCGTCAACAAAAAAAACTCCGTGAGAGGTCTGTACCCGAATGATCGCCTCTTTTTCTTTCATACTCCAATAAAAGCGCGGATGCGCTCTGCGCGGCGGCGCCAGGTGTGCTCAGCCGCAAATGCGTACCCGGCCCGTATCTTTGCTGGGGCCTCTTTACTCGTGTGCGCCTCGTGTATCGCCCGCGCGAGCGAGTCGGCATTGTCGGGCTCGTACCAAAAAACCATCTTGTCGAGAAGAGCGCTCCGCATGGATGGGGTCGCGGCGACGACCGTAGCGCGGCGTGCGCCTAAATATTCAAATGTCTTCATCGGTGATGTGTGCCGATAAGAATCGGCGTTTCGGGCCGTACCAACAAGAAGCAACACATCAGCCGCCGCAAGCCAAAGTTCCCTTTCACTTACGGGTTTCAGTCCATGAAAATGAAGCAACTTCCCGCTCTTGCCTGTCACCCGCTCGTATGCTTCGCGAGTACCCCCGACCAAATGAATGGAAAGGGGCGAGAGCGGGGCCGCGTCGGCCAAGATTTCTAACCCTTTCCACGCATACAAGAGACCGACATAGAGCGCGAAAGGTCCGGCAGGAAGTCCGAGATGCCGTCGAGCCTCCGCTTGCGAAACGAGGTTTCGCAGAGCTGACTCGTCAACACCGTTCGGCTCTATCAGAAGCCGCTTGGAAGGGATGTTGAATGTGCGCGACAATTCTTCTGCAATGGGAACATTGGTCGCGATGGTATGTGAGCGTCTAAAGAATCGGCGCCGCAAGCTATTCGGTCTTTTGACCCCGTGCATTTCGGCAAACAGCGGACGCGGTATCCACATAAGAGGCACGAAGGAAAAGGGATCGATGTCCACGGTATACATGACAAACTGTTCTCCGGAAAGCACTTTCGCCCATACATAGATGAGGGCGCCCAGCATGAATTGCAGGGCCGTCAGTCGATATCCGATTGGACCGAGAAAGTACATATCCATTACCGCGAGCCGGCGTAGCGGAATCTCTCGCGCAAGAGTATATGCCTGCTTCAAGCTACCCGATCCGCGGCTCGGGATCACGAGTTCGAGATCCACTCCTTGCTCGATGAACGCCTCGCACATCTTGGCTATCTGGATGCTGTGCGCCTTCTCGCTCGGCATACGGACATTCGCAATGTAGTACATCTTCATACGTTGTTCTCCTCCCTTATAACGGGATATTGCTTCCTGAAGATGCACAACACAGACGCTTGTGTATCCAGAAGATATTCAAAGAAGTTACTGCCAATATTTTATGCATGGAGGCGCCTCACTTTCTGTAATAACCGAGGGGCTATCGCCGCAATCTCATAAAATGCAAAAGCAACGATGAAGACGTTTACCGGTAATCGATATCGTGATGATAGACCGAAACCCGCGAGAAGCGAAGTAGCCGCAAAATATAAAATAATAAGGAATGCCGCAGTCGCGTGCAATGACATGCCGCGAGATTTGCGGTAACGCCATACGCCGAGCAGAAATAATAGGGTCAGAGACACCCAAACCGCTCTGGCTAGCAAAATACTAAAGACTACGGGACTATTCAGATTCCGCAGGATGTACACACCTACTGCAGCGGGATCTGAAAACAGTGCGACCAGCGACGGTTTCCCTATCATCTCTTCGGGACGTATTTGTATATGTCTCAGAAAATTAAAAGTACCGTCAAGTACAAAAAAACTCCACCCATCGTTGAGAATCGAAAGCGTAAATCCTTTGGGATGAGCGAGTAACAAAGGTACGGCGATTTTCATGTACTTGCGTCCTTCTGTTATGTCAGCTTCGTTCGGCCCATGCACACCGGCTGCCGTAAGTGCGTTATACTCTTCTTGAAAGGTAGTCCCTCGTTCAATGGAATAGACGGTCGGAAGTACCTGGGTGTACAAATTGACACCAGCTTGCGGACTGATGCCTGCAACACCAAAAACGATATAGTTGCGATACACCCATGGTGCAATAGTCAAAAGAAATACCGCAGCATACATTCCCACGTCGGTAAGAATTTTGCGCGAGAAGTTTCCCCGATGGTTCCACAAAAGCATCGCCCCGATAATGATCGGTAAATACTCGGTCGTAGGCCGCGTGAGCGTCGCAAGACCAAGTAAGAATCCGGAAAATACCAAATACCCTGACCGTCCATTTCTTAGATAGGCAAAGAGAGCCTCCGTCGCGACAAATAGCCAGAATATAAAGAATATCTCACTGTAAAGAAACACTGAATACAGTACAAATGACGGCTCGAGTGCAAGAAAAACACCAAGTGCGATAAGTACGCGCCGGTTCTCTATGAAATATCCCGCAAGGCGCATACCGAGTACCGGTAATAGACTCGCCAATACTATCTGGAGGAAAATGACGCCCCAGTAGTTCCCAAAGAATGCATAGGTCCCCGCAATAAAGAAATGGAACAGAGGAGGCCGGAATGAGTATGGGGTATAGGGAGGTCCTGCATCGCTCGATAATCCGTGCCCGTCTATCAGATTTTGGCTTACGGTGAAATATCCGTCTGCGGCCGCAACCGTATTAATGACATTACCGTTATTTACTTCAAGACTTAGACCAAAATAAAAAAGTCGCGCCAAAAGAGCAAGAATAAAGATGCCGATTTCTACTTTGTGCAAATGTAAAAAATGCATGAGTTCATGCTACAGCATGCATGTATTAAAAACAAATCTCAGAGATGCCAGATCTCATATCTATCATCACTGTATACTAATTTTGCCCCAAAAACTTCTGGGTAATATTGCGGATTCAACACTTTGTCTTTCAGTATATACGAAACGTGATATTTTTTGAGATATGCTTTGATATTTGGCTTGATGTCGTTTTGGAACTTATTCTCAAGATCTACAAAAAATTTATCACCGAGCAGACTTTGCGACGTCGGTATCGTACCACAATCTTTGTTCGTGTTCCAAAAGAACAGTATTCGGCATATCTTTATTTCGCGCTCGATGGTTTTTGCTTTGTGGAAGGTGTCCTGTCGACCAAGATAGGACCCCAAGGTATTTTTGAAGTCCGCGATCGTCGGATTGTTGAAATATTGTGAAACGAGGTATCGTTCGCGAATCTCTCCCTCAGGCATCAACTCCATCATGCCAGCCCATACATAGAGAGTAAAATGTTTGGTAAATACAGGCAGATTGGTCGTGAGTGTATCGTTTGGCTCACTCCATGCGATGACTGGATTCTTTTCTTCGCTCTCTAGCCAAGCAAGTGGTTTCGCAGAGAGCTCGTCAGTTTCCCAGGCGATGCGATCTATGTTTTGAGGAAGAAGTTGAATAAACAAATGGGTAGAGAACCAATACACATTCGCCACCAACAAAATAGCAACCATACTGACTGAAAAAACTCGTAAGCGTCCCGATATCTGTGTATACCGCTTCCATAAAAATAATCCGATACTGATCGTGGCAACAACGAGCCAATTAAATATGAACAGCCGAAGATGTTCGCCGGTCTCCAATAACTTACCGGTGATTAAATTGCTTCCCTGCATAATCCAGAGACCGAGGCCACCAATTGCGAGAAACGAACCGAGTAGAATAAATTCCTTATTCTCACGGAATGTTCGGTTACGCAAGTAAAGTACTGCTAGAAAGACAATGACAACACCGACCCATCCTCCTGAATAAACAACTTCGGCCATAGGTAAGTGCGTGTTGACAAGTCCAAGACGACCGACACTTTCCCAGAAATATGGCGACACATAAGAGAGCCAGAGCGCATAGAGTGGCACCGGGAGCCCGATGACACCACCGATGAGCGAAGAAAAAAGTGTCGCTTTTAGGAGCTGCCGATTCTTTCGAACAAGAGCGTATAGGAAGAGAAGACCGAGCGTTATGACAATGGCTTGCCACAAATAGGCAAATATATAGAATGACGCACCAGTGACGAGAGCGAGGAGTATCGCATTCTTGCGACTCTGTTCACGAATGAAACGCAGGAATGCAACATAGAACAAAAAATAAAAGGGGAATACCGTCTGAAGATTAACTACCCGCACCACATGATCGTATGATTGTAGGTACAAAAAAATGGTACCAAATACAGCTATCCAAGGAGGAGTCAGTAGTTCACGAAATAACCAATATGCGGAGGCTGCAAACAGTACACTCCATAGAACGAAATTGACTAACAGTGAGGTGTTGAGTGATAGACCCGCCAGTTGAGGAATGGCGCTCAACCATATCCCACCAAAAATAACTAGTGGAGGATCGTCACGGTGTTCAAAGAAATACGGTTGACCTCCGGCCGGATATCCTTTTATGATTGTTTGCACGCGTGCTTGATAATAACTCTCACTGGTGAATCCAGGTGGGATACCTTGCCACAAGGTGCCGAGAACGAGAAAAATATCAAGGACGGGAATCGTGGTGAGTGCTAGTATGATTCCCATAAGTACCATCACCGGACGATGTTGCCGGAAAAATTCTTTTATTCTGGTCATAGATGCAACCGTAGTATACCTCGCTGAAATATGGTTCTACCAACCATACCAGAACCTCGTAGCTCATGTTACTTTGTAGCCATGTACAGAGGTAAAATGGTCAGTATAGTCATTCCGACGTATAATGAAGAGGGGAGTATTCGTGCTGTCATTAATGGGTTTTTTGATACTGGCGTGGTTGACGAAGTGGTGGTGGTGGACAACAATGCGCTCGGGAACACGAGACGGGAGATCGCAAAAACGAAAGCGCGGCTCGTGGAGGAAAAGGAACGTCAGGGCTACGGCGCGGCGATGATGCGCGGATTGCGTGAAGTGACCGGCGATCTCGTCATCACGTGCGAAGGCGACGGCACGTTCCTGCCGACCGATATCCATAAGTTCCTCTCGTACACCGATGAATTTGAGGCGGTGTTCGGTACGCGGACATCCCGGGCCTCCATCTGGTCGGGAGCCTTTATGCCCTTCCCCGTCCGCTTCGGCAACTGGGCGGTCGCCAAATTCCTTGAGGTTCTCTACAATGCGCCGACGCTCACCGATGTCAGCTGTTCCTACAAGCTCTTCTCCCGCGAGGTACTGAAAAGCATTTTTGGTCTCTTCCCGCTCTCGCCCGGCAAAGATTCGTTCTCCGCAGAAATAATGATATGGGTCATCCGTCGCGGATGGCGCCCGATTGAGATACCGGTGGTTTACAAACAGCGCGTTGGCGTCTCCATGTATACGGGCGACAGCATTCTGAAAGCTGCCCACATCGGATTCAAGATGCTGTATCACATCGTGCGCTATCGCTTCATCCGCCTTACGGCGCGAAATGACCGCAATGAAAAGTCTGCATGAGCATCTCGCCTCTCTTGAGCACACCGATCCGAAGCGGACGGCTATTTCCGTCCACGATGACACCGGCGACATCACCGAAGAAATCTCACGCGCGCAACTGCGTGCGCGGGTAGAAGCGACCGCTGCGCATTTGCATCGCAAAGGGCTTCGTGCCGGAGACCGCGTTGCGCTTGCGCTCGGCAACAGTGCCGACCTTCTGATACTCAGCTGGGCGGCGTGGAGTGTGGGGATCGCGACCGTGCCGCTTGACATGAAACGGGACACGGAGGAATTGCGTGCGTACAAAATAAGAACAAGTGGCGCCGCGCACGTGGCATCCGCGGAAACATTCCCAACACGGGAAGCGGCATCCGCTGACGTGCTATGGATGCCCGACCTTTCTCATGATGCGCTCATCCTTTTCACTTCCGGAACGACCGCGTATCCGAAAGGCGCTCGGCTGACGCTCGGAAATCTGGTCGTCAACGCGGAAGGCATCATCGCATGGCTAGGCATAACGCAAGACGATTGTTTTCTGGTGGAACTCCCGCTTCATCACATCAACTCCACGACGTTCTGCCTCGCCTCCCTCGTCGCGGGAGCGCGCATTGCGCTGCCGCCACGCTATTCCAATTCGCATTTCTGGAAACACGCCGCAGGGAGCGGTGCGACGCTTACTTCGGTCGTCCCCTCCATCATTTTCGACCAGCTCCGCCGTACTGAAGAATTTGATGCGGTACGGGACCGTCTCGCCCTGAATCGCATCCAGCTCGGCTCCGCGCCCGTCGTCGTTTCGGACGCGCTTGCGTTCATACGGAAATTCTCCATCCCGCTCCATCAGGGCTACGGGCAGACCGAGACCGCACTACGCGTCACCGGCGTGCCTATGGACCTGACTCCCGATCTCTATCAAAAACTCGTTGCCGAGAATTCCATCGGAACGCCGATGCCGTGGGCCGAGGTGGAAATAACAGATGTTGAAGGCCATATCCTCGGCGAAGGAGAGCAGGGAGAGCTTGTAGTTAATGGGCCTGCAGTCATGCAAGGATATATCGGCGATGAGCCCGCCTTTCGCAACGGCTACTTCTTGACCGGCGATATCGGCTATTGGAAGGAGATTGACGACCGGCGTTTTTTCTTCCTCATTGGCCGCGCGAAAGAAATCATCATCAAGGGAGGAGTCAACATTTCTCCGGTCGCCGTTGAAAATGCGCTCAAGAAGATCAGCGCCGATATCGAGCAGGCCTATGTGATAGGCGTCGCTGACGAGCGCTACGGCGAGGATATCGGCGCCGTCGTCGTGTGGAAAGATGCGGCTAATCCTCCCGCCGCTCTGCGGCGTCTCAAGCTCGCGCTACTTCTCGGACACAAAGCGCTCCGCACATACGAAACGCCGAAATATCTGATCTCGGTTCATGCGGAAGAGCTACCAATGACTTCCACCGGCAAAGTACAGCGCATCACGATCAAGAAGAATTTCGGAAATACTCTGGAGCCGGTGGATGAGCTGATGCAGAGCGAAGAGTTTCGTTTCGTCGTCATATCTCCGCAATCCCCGCTTACCGAAGCGTCGCGCGCTCTTTATAATCACTGCTGGCAACCAATTATAAAAAGCGGGCGCGAATACAAAAAATATCTCAATGAATATGTGACGCTGGGCGCGGTCAAAGGCGACGGGACGCTTGCGGGACAGATATCTTTTTCATATGCGGACAAGAAGATAACGTGCGTTTCCATCTGCAGTGCGGCATTCGCGCCGAAACCAGTACCCGCCGTGCAGGAAACGCCGGATGCTGAATTCGTACGGAATTATCTTCTTGCGGGAAATGACTCCGTGATGAACTTCCATCGCGCGCTCGGCGCAGAACTCGTTGAGGTCATTCCGCAGGGTCGTCCCGAAGATAAAAGTTCGCTCGGCTATACGATGCTGCTGCGCTACCCTCTCGCAGAAACGATTGCGCTTGCCGGACCGGCCTCCCATCAGCTCATTCAAGCGGTGCGTATCATCGCCAGCGACTGCGGCATCGCTATGTACGCGTTTTCGCGCCCAGGAGGACTTGCGGCATATCTGGCGCGCGCATCGTGATATAGTGCATTCCACTATGGCCGACGCTTCACCATCTTTCTCCTTTTGGGACACTGTAAGCCAGGACGCCGCCAGGGTCGGATTCACGGTTGACCCGCGGGTTCCGCTCCTTTCTCGTCTGCTGCAAACGCACAAAGCAATGCGACATAAGCCGGGCTTCGCGTGCGTTTTTTGGCTGCGGGTCAATCAGTTGTTCGTCCGCAATAAAAGCTGGCCCGGACAGTACCGGCTCCGGATGTGGCGCATGTACCGATTCGCCAACGATATTTCGCCGTATGCAGACATCGGCCCAGGACTCTTTCTGCCGCATCCGGTTGACATAACAATAGGCGGGGGCGTCCGCATAGGGGGAGGGGCGACTATTTACAATGGCGTTACCATCGTGGGGATCAGCATTCAAGGCCTTCCATGGCTCGGTGACAACGTTACCATCTATACGGGAGCGAAAGTGATAAAAGGGGTACGGATCGGCGATAATGCCGTTATTGGAGCTTTGACGCTCTGCAGTAAAGACGTTCCAGCGGACCATGTCATGTACGGCATTCCGCCGAATGTCACGATAAAACCTTATGATAAATTGCAGGCGGAAAACGGATCCGTAGCGGAATGAGAAAGTCGGGGAATAGCGTTCGATGATTGCTGGCGGTCGGGAGAAATGCTATATATTCCTTAATGAATACGACATGGGTCCGAGACACCGGATTGGTATTCGCGCTCATATCGCTTTTCTTCGCGTTTCGGGGCTCGCGCATCGGCCTTATCGCCGCGGTCGTCCTCATCGTGGTGACGATGTTGTTCCCATCCCTCCTGCGGCCGTTCGCGTGGCTGTGGTTCGTCACCGCAAAAGCGCTCGGTAGCGTGATGCAACGCGTCTGTTTCGGCCTGATCTTCTTCCTCATCGTCACGCCGGTCGGATTCCTGCGCCGTGTGCTCAAAGGCGACGCGCGCGACCTTTCGCGGAACGCTGCTCGCGCCACCTCATTTGTCCCATTGAAAGGCCTCATGACTCCGGAGGATATGGTTCATCCCTATTAGCGCGGTATGGACTTTCTCAAAGATATCGTTGGTTTTCTGGGCGCGCGGAAGAAGTTCTGGCTCATACCCGTCATCGTCACGTTGCTTGCTATCGGCGTCCTGCTCTCGATTGCCAGCACCAGCGCGCTCGCGCCATTCGTCTACACGCTGTTTTAACTATGAAGCGGGAGACGGTACTTGGCATTTCAGCGTTCTATCACGACAGCGCGGCCGCTCTTCTTGTGGACGGCGCCATCGGTGCCGCCGCCCACGAAGAGCGCTTCACGCGCAAAAAACACGACAGCTCATTCCCCATTAGTGCGGTAACGTACTGCCTTTCCGAATACGGTCTCAAGCCCTCAGAACTCAGCGCCGTAGCCTTTTACGACAAGCCTCTACTGAAATTCGAACGCCTGCTTGAAACGTATCACCACTGGGCGCCGCAGGGCGTACAGGGATTCGTGGCGGCCATGCCCGTCTGGGCGAAAGAAAAACTGTTCACGCGAAGCATCATTCGCACAGAACTTGAAAAGATCGAGGGCGCACGCATTTCGGTGCCGCTTGTATTCCCTGCGCACCACCTTTCCCACGCGGCAAGCGCTTTTTATCCTTCTCCGTTTGATGAGGCCGCTATTTTGACCATTGACGGCGTTGGGGAATGGGCGACCACGACTATCGGCAAGGGTTCTGGAAACAATATTGAGCTACTTTCCGAGATGCGCTTTCCGCATTCGCTCGGACTTCTCTATTCCGCCTTCACCTACTACTGCGGCTTCAAGATTAACAGCGGCGAATACAAACTGATGGGGCTCGCGCCCTACGGCCGTGCGCACAGCCGCGAAGTCGAGGCCTATAAACGCGCCATCCTTGAACATCTCATTTCATTGAAAGAGGATGGGTCGCTGATGCTGGCGATGGATTATTTTACTTTTACAACGACGCTCCGAACGGTTGATGACGCGAAATGGACGATGCTATTCGGCATACCGCCGCGCACTCTGGAAGCGCCGCTGACGCAGGCGTATATGGACCTCGCGCTCGCCATACAAGAAGTCACTGAAGAGGCTATGGTGCGGCTCGCGCGTACAGCGCGAGAAATGACCGGCGCGCGCAATCTCGTTATGGCGGGCGGCGTCGCGCTCAATTGTGTCGCGAATGAGCGCATTTGTGCGGCCGGGATCTTTGATCGCGTGTGGGTCCAGCCGGCGGCGGGCGACGCCGGCGGAGCGCTCGGCGCGGCGCTCGCAGTTCGTCATATCTGGTTTGGAGCAAATCGAACGGCCGACCCCGACGACGCTATGGCAGGTTCATATCTTGGTCCCACCTATTCTAAGCTTGACACCAAACGCATGGCCCGACATTTCAGCGCTCCCTATCGCGAATATGAAAGCGCCGATGAGGTGTGCGCCGAGGCGGCGCGGCTCATCGCCGAGGGCAACATTGTCGGCTGGATGCAGGGACGTATGGAGTGGGGTCCGCGGGCGCTCGGCAACCGTTCCATTCTCGCCGATGCGCGCAATCCCGAAATGCAGAAAAAGCTCAATCTGAGCATCAAGTACCGCGAAAGCTTTCGTCCGTTCGCTCCGTCCGTGCGTGAAGAAGATACAGAAGATTATTTCGAATTGCGCGGGACGTCCCCGTATATGCTCTTTACCGCTCCGATCGTCACATGGCGCCGCACTGCTACGAAGCAACATCCGAACGCGTCGCTTACGGAGCGCATCAACATGGCGCGTTCGGACATACCAGCGATTACGCATCTTGATTACTCCGCACGCGTGCAAACCGTCTCGCGCACAACGAACGAGCGGTTCTGGAAACTCCTTACGGCATTCAAGGATCTCACCGGCTACGGGCTCTTGGTGAATACCAGCTTCAATGTTCGCGGCGAGCCGATCGTGATGACACCCGAAGACGCATATCGCTGTTTTATGAATACCGAAATGGATTATTGCGTCATCGGCACTATACTGTTTGATAAGCGCGCTCAGCCGGCGTGGGAGAAGCGTTTAACGCTCGAATTATATGAACCGGATTAAATCTATCGTCATACATGGACTGCTTATCTGCATAAGCATCGCGGTCACGGTCATTGTCGTGGATCTGGTATTGCAGCAGACGTCGTTTAAGTGGCGTTATATGTATCCGCTGAACGTCCGCGGAGAATATTTCCGTTATGACCCGGTGCTCGGATTCGACATCACGCCCAACTTCGCCACCACCACGCATTCCTTCGCGAACCTCTCGTATCCGGTCTGGTCCAACAGTCTCGGCTGTTTCGATTATCCCTTCGACGGCGCGTCGCCGTACATCTATGTGGCCGGCGACAGCTTTACGTGGGGATATACGCCACTCGACGAAAAGTGGGACAAGGTCGTTGAACGTTCGACCGGCGTGCGCACACTTAATTGCGGCGTGCCAGACTACGGCACGCGCCAAGAAGTCATAAAGGCAAAGCGCACGCTTGCGAATATTCCTCGACCTCCGAAGCTCATCATTCTAGCCCATTACGACAACGACGCGGGAGACGACGGCATGTTCCCGACATCCACCGCGTATCACGGGTATGTCGTACCGTCATGGTCATACTGCGATCCGAATTTCATGCTCGCTACCTCGCCCCTCATAGCGACGACGACCTGCAACATAGCGAAACCGGACTATCCTCTGCTCCAGAAAATAAAAATTGAAATGGCGGCGCACTCGGTGCTGTACCTTATGGCAAAAAGGCAATTCGGTATACCAGACAAAGTGCGCAACCTCTTTATGAAGATCGCGCCGACCGCGCTCCTCAACAGTGGCCTCGCGCATGAAAATCAATCGTGGTTCGATAACCGATCGGGACTATTGGATGACGCAAGATATTGGGATGTTCACTTTTCAAATATACAGGCATTTAAGACATTGACCGATAGAAACGGTAGCCGACTCATGGTAGTGCTTATGCCTTCCTTGGGATTGGCTACGGCGACATCAACCGACCCGCTCTCGACCAACGGGCGCATGATGACCTATCTTACACAACACCATATCCCGTATCTCGACCTGCAACCGGCGTTGCATGCGGTAGATCCGACCGGTTCGGTTCTTTATTGGAAAAACGACGTGCACTGGACACCGGCTGGAAACGCCCTTGCCGGCTCGCTCATAAGCGACTACATACGGAAACAGGGTCTGCTCTCTCCCTAAGACGCCATGCCGCCCGATCGTTCGACCCCGCAATTGACTCGCGTCTCTCTTTGGCTCACGCGTCACGGCGTTCTTCTTGCAACGCTTGCCGCGGCGGCGCTCTTGGTCTTCCTTTCAACCTATCATCTGACCGAAAGCCCGCCCATATGGACCGATGAAGGGCATCTGACGCAAGTGGCGATGAACACAGCCGTCTACGGCTTGCAAACGCAACTGCAAGTAGCACCCGGGGTGTTTGAAAGCGGAGCATTCTCCGAGACAAGTGGGTATCCGGTGCTGTTTCCGGTGGCCGCCGCATTCTATACCTTCGGCGTACATCTGCTATCCGCGCGGTCAGTGATGGTCATCTTCATCCTGCTATTCGCCCTGTGTGTATGGCAACTGGCGAAACGCGAGATGCCGCTTCTTCTTGCGACCTATGCGCTGTGGCTCATCGTGTCATTCGCTCCGCTCTACGGCAATGGCAAGAACGTATTGGGAGAAGTTCCGGGCCTTTTTTATCTGACCGCCTTTCTGTTATGTCTCACTGTCATTGAGAAAGGAGAACAATCGTGGATGCATTACATCGGCGCGGGGCTCTTTGTAGGGCTTGCCGTTTCAACCAAACCGATATTCCTTGTCGCGCTTCTTCCTGTCGCCGTCGTAGCACTCTTCTCTCCAAAGATGCTCTTGCCACTGAAAACGCTTGCCGCACTCGGCGCGTTCCTTGCCGCGACTGGCGTGTGGATATGGGTCCAGTTCGGAAATCAGACCATCGCCCACGTGATCGACTTTTATGCAAATCCATTTGCCGTGGATACAGTGGCGACGATATCCAGCAATGCGTTTCTTTTTATAAGCGCGCCGCAACCGTTTTACGCGCTCGTGCTTCTCGTTCTATGGACACTCTCGATTCCGATGCGCATCCGAAAACGGATTCCAATATCCCGAGCCGAATATACGGCGTTCGGGTTCGCTGTATTGATCTATCTCGCCTTCCTGCGTATTACTCCGTATTACCGCTACTACTTTGTAGGAGAAATATTCGCTCTTTTTTATCTCCCTCTTGCACTCTGGCACGTATGGCCGCGCCGCATCCCGAAAGTGCTCTTCCATGCCGGCATCGCGCTCCTCATTGCATTCCAGATATATCAGTGTTTTTTCAGTTCGTGGGTCGCGGGTTATTACCGTTCGCATCGTACTGCAGAAGTGAGTCAGACGCTTGGCGCACTTCCAATTTCTGCATCAATCTTTATCTACAATGCTCCTGAATTGCCGCTTTTTCTGCCGGCCGGTATGCCCTACTATCAGTATCTGTTCCTAACGCCAATTGTCATCATCGGCAAGAATGAGTTGCCGCTCATCGCGCAAGGAGTGCCTGATTTCGTGATAGTGAAGGGGGACTCCACTTCTCGGCTTGACCTCTCTTCATATCGCATCGTGCGCGAATTCGATCAGTACTCCTTGTGGCAGAAAAAATCGCTCCAAAGACCGGCGACACCCCATTAAGCACGTTTAATCAATGAAACGATATTTGATGATCGTCCACAAAATCAAGAATCCGTGGCGCCAATTTATTTTCTTGCCCTCGGCATAATCCCGTGGATAATAGCGTATGGGCACGTCAAATGTACGGACACCGCGCTTGAGCAGTTTACATACCAGTTCATTGTCAAAATCAAAATTGTCGGTATTGACGCGAACTGAACGGAGTAGGGCCGTAGGAAATGCTTTATAGCAACCCTCGTATTCGCCAGCCGTATTCCCATACAGCACGTTCGTGAGGAGGGTGATGGCGCCATTCCCCACAAGCCCAAAATAGTGTATGTACCAATCGGCGTGTCGCGGCGTTTCCCTCACTCCGAGCACCGCTTCCGTGACGCCCTTAAGGATAGGTTCGATGACCTTCGCGTAATCATCCGGAT
>CAYHGO010000002.1:0-13673 GCA_964356215.1 uncultured Candidatus Saccharibacteria bacterium
TGAGCAGCGTAGCCATGAGCGCCGTGCCGCCATGGGAGACGAACGGCAAGGGCAGGCCGGTCAAGGGGATGATGCCGAGCATCGCGCAGATATTGATGAACGTCTGAAAAATGATGATGAAGGAAAAGCCGAGCGCGAGCAAGCCGCCGAAGAGGTCCGGCGAACGCCCTGCAATAACGATGCCGCGTGCCGCAAACGCGATGAAGAAGGCAAGAAGGACCAGTGCGCCGATAAAGCCGGTTTCTTCAGCGAAGACCGCAAAGACCGAATCGCCATCGGGTTCCGGCAGGTAATTGAATTTTTCCGCGCTTTGGCCGAATCCCCTCCCGAGAAGGCCGCCGCTTCCAATGGCGATCAGGGATTGCTGTATCTGGTAACCGCTACCGAGCGCATCCGCGCGCGGGCCAATAAACGTGGTGATGCGTTCAAGCACGTAAGGCCGCGCAAGGATAAAAATACCAAGCACAACAAGGACGATAAGCCCGATTATGCCGAAGTCCCGCCAGGGCGCGCCGGCGCTAAAATACATCACCGCACCCGTCGCGAGCAGGAGGAAAACAGTTGACGTGTTCGGCTGGGCCAAGAGGAGCGCGGAGGGAAATGCGAGCATGAGAATGAACGGAAAAAGTCCCTTCTTCGGATCCGAAAGCATTCGCGCGCGCGGTGCGAGCCACCATGCGAGCATCAGCACAAATCCTATTTTTAGGAATTCCGCCGGTTGGACGGTCGTGAAGCCGAGGTCTATCCATCGTGTCGCTCCGTGCGCCGTAAGTCCGATATCGGGGACGAAGACGAGCGCGGTGAAGAGGAGCGTTACGGTATAAATATACGGCGCCAAGCGTCTCATGAGCGCGAGCGAAATCGTTCGGGTGAAAAAGAGCGCCAAAAATCCAAGCCCGAATCCGAGCCCCGCCTGCAGAAGAATATCCTTTGATACGGAACTGTTCTCTCGCGCCAAGAGCCCGAGCGTGGCGGAAGAAAAGATAGCGAGGCCGGCGAAAACAAGCACGAGCACAAGCATGAAGAACATGCGGTCGCCGGAAGCAAATTTTATACGGGACATGGCTATTTAAGGAGCGCAACGGTCATGCCGACGATGGCCGTCATGATGGAGATGACCCAATAGCGCATGGTAACCTTGTAGGACGGCCAGCCGATCGCTTCAAAATGATGATGCAGGGGCGCAATGCGAAATACTTTCTTTCCGAAAAATTTCTTTGAAACGACCTGGACGATATTGGAAAGCACCGTCACCACAAGCGGGAATGCGATGATCGGAAGCGCGAGCACGCCGTACCCGTTTCCGGGCGTATCGGTCATGAAGGCGATGACTGCGAGTGTCATCGTAAGTCCCATAGTGCCGGTTTCCGTCATCCAGAAACGGGCGGGCGGGATATTGAACCAAAGAAATGCCAGAATGGCGCCGACAAGCGTTGCGGAGAACGCGGCGAGGTCAAACTGATTTTGGAAAAAAGCAATGCCTGCATATGCCATGAAAATAGAACTGAAGATACCGCCTGAAAGTCCGTCAATGCCGTCTATTACTCCGCTCGCATAGATGCCAAGCGACACGAGAATGAAGAGCGGGATGATGAACGAACCGAGCACGAGCGTGCCGTCGCCGGGGATGCCAACCTCGGTAACACCGAGCTTCGCGTAGAACCACCAGCCGACGAGGCCGGAAACAAACGTAACGAAGAGCAAGCGCGTCCGAAGCCGCAGACCCCGTTCTCCCGAGGGCTGAATGTCAAAAAGGTCGTTCACGAATCCTATGAGGCCGCCGGCAATGAGAGTGACGAAAGGTATCCACGTTTGACTGCGGGAAAGGAAGTCCAACTTCAAGATGAACGGCATTGGAAATAGGCGCGCAAGCGCCCACATACCGAGCGTTACAACGGCAACACTCGCCCAGATGAGAATGCCGCCCATACGCGGCGTCCTTGTCTCCGTGCCGGCTCGCGTTTCGCCGGAGCTGCGGAGCTTCTCAAATTCCACCGCCGCGGAGCCGTCAAGCGCGGTTTTCTCCGCCGATTTTTTCCACACCTTATAAGTGTAGAGATAGTGTGTAAGCAGAGGCGCACAGAAGATGCCGACGGCGAATGACGCGGTTGCGGGTATAAGGATTTTGACGATTTCATTCGCAATCATAATGATGCAACGCCCGCGAAGTGCGCGAGCGCGGCGGCGACGAGCACCGTGCCGTCGGTGAAGCGGGCTTTCTGCGAAGAACCGAGAACGACAACGGCGATTGGGTGGTTTACGCCGGCATCAAAGACGAGAGCGAGATTGCCGCCGGCGAGGTCGGTGTAGCCGGTCTTTGACAAGAGGAGCTGTGGGATAGTACCGACCATAGGGTCCGTGTTCAAGACCGAAAACGCAGTACCACCCTTTGAAACGGCTTCAGCGGAGGATTTGGTCGTTGCCGTCGCGATATTCGGCGCCCGATCAACCAAGACGCCGGCAAGGAGGGCGAGGTCGCGCGCAGAGCCATAGCCGCCGGCAATGGCCGTATTCACGTCAAGGCCGCTGCCGTTGACGGCATAAGTCTGGGAAAGACCGAGTGCGGCGGCGGCGGCTGCGAGCATCGCGCCTTGCGGGAGGTTTTGACGTGCGGCCGCCGCCTCGGCGATAGCGAAAGCGCCGTCATTAAGCGACCCCGTCAGTGTCAGCCGCGCGAGGTCGGCAAGCGCGAATATCTGACCTTCCCGAAACACGCGCATTCCTTCAAGACGGGTTGCTTCGGCGGGTATCGTAATAGGGGTACTCGGCGAAAGTGTAACGAGTGCGGCATAAATCGTCAGGAGTTTCGTGAGGGATGCAAGCGGCAATTGTGCGTCGGCATTTTTCGCATAAAGCGTTTCTCCAGTTGCAAGATCGTATACAATAGCCGCTTGCGCCTCAATGGGAACCTGTGCGAAGGCGTCCGGTGCAGTGGAGGCCGCATCTGCGGGAGACAGCGGCTCTTTGCTTGTGGCGGATGGAATGAAGAAAAAAAGCGCAAGGATACCCGACGCGAAAAGGAGCGCGAAGCCGGCTTCGCGCATAGCACGCGAGCGGTCGGCGAGTTTCTGGAGGCCGGAAGAATCCATACGTCTTATGTTACGCGGCGGCGGCTTCCGCCGCGTACGCCGCCTCCTCTTTGACAGTTTTTACGGCGCCGGCGCGAAGTTCTTCAGCGCGCGGAAGTTCCTCGGCGTTTTTGATACCCAAATGTGCGAATGCTTCGGTCGTGAGCGAGTAGCGGATACGTCGCTTGTCCTTTTCGTCTTCCCTGCCTTCAATGAGCCCGCGCATGAGCAGGGTTCGCAAGGACGCGGAGGAATTGACGCCGCGCACCCAGTCAATCTCGCCGCGGGTTGAGCCGGCGCCGTACGCGATGACTGCGAGTGTCTCTAAGCTCGCCTTGCCAAGGTCGCGGGAGAGCTCGCTCTCACGGAGTTTCTTTACGAGTTCCGTAGCTTCGGGTGCGGTGCGCAGTTCCACATCGGTCCCGGTCTCCACGACCGCGACTCCGCTCCCGGCGAGCGAGTCGGTGAGCGCCTTAAGCGCGAGCTTGACCTCGTTTTCTTTGATGTCCAGAAGTTTCGCTATTTGTTTCTTCGCGAGCGGCTCTCCGGAAGCAAAGAGAAGCGCATGTAAGGCGGCGGGCGGGGTCAACATTGCTTGTAGTATATCCTGAAGTTGTGGATAGTCTATTAATGATTGTGTATCAAGATAAAATTATCCGTAGTGCGGGACGGCGGACGCGGCGGTGTGGCTGATGCGGATATCGCCGTAGGTATCGTACTGCTCGGCGGCGACAGCACCTTGCTTCACTAATTCCAGCAGCGCGAGAAAGGAAACAATGACCTCCACTTTTTCTTTTGTCCCGTTGTGGAAGTCCTTGAACGAAAGCGTCATCGCGCTTTGCACGCGCTTTGCGAGCCGGTCCATCATCTCTTCAATGGTCACCATTGGTATGACTCGCACTTCAGGCAGTTCCTCAACCGTCTCGCGCGCCGCAAGCACGCGCGCGAGCGCTTCGGCGATCCCGCCTGTTGTTAAGTCTGTTGAAGGAGCAAACATCGGTTCTACACGGCGTTCTCCCGCGGACACCATTACATTTTTTCCAAACAGGCGGGAGAGTTCGCGCGAGGCCTCGCGCACTTTCTCATACGCCGCGAGCCGGCGTTTCAGGTCCTCAACATCGGCATTCTCGTCGTCGGAAAGCTCGAGGTCGGGGATGAGCGACTTGGACTTGATAAGGAGCAGGGTCGCGGCGATTTGAATGAAATTCACCGTCTCCTCTACCGGAAAGGCCTCCTGCGCACGCACATGCGCTATGAAATCTTCGGTGATGCTCGCGAGCGCAAGCTCATTGACGAGAAGCTTGCGCTCCTCTATGAGGTCCAACAGCATTTCAAACGGCCCTTCGTAAGCGCTCGTTTTGATAGAAAATTCGGTTTTAGGTGCGGTCAATGCATCCATTGTTCTATAAAGCGTATCAGAAGCCGCACCGGCGCACCGGCGGCGCCCTTCGCGAGCTCGTCGCCCGGTGCGGCAGTCATCCGCGGCGCGATGTCCAGGTGCGCCCACGGGCGCGCAAGTTCTTTGGCAAATTGCCAAAGAAACATGCCGCCGTCTATCGCTCCTCCGTAGCGGCTCGTCGAGCCGCCCGGGACGTTCTTGATGTCGGCGAACTCTCCCTTTACGCGTTCCTCGTATTCGTCCCAGAGCGGGAGCCGCCAGACGTAGTCGCCCGACGCTTCTCCCGCATCCGAAATTTTTTCTGCGAGCGCGTCGTCGCGGGTGAGGAGCGCGCTCGCATGAAGCCCGAGTGCCGAGATTGCGGCTCCAGTCAGCGTTGCAACATCAATGACCGCGGCAGGATTGAAACGCTTTGCATACGTGAGCGCGTCGGCAAGAATGAGGCGTCCCTCTGCATCAGTGTCTAACACCTCAATCGTTTTGCGCGAAAGCGACTTCAATATATCGCCCGGCCGCATCGCACTACCGCCGGGCATGTTTTCTGCCGCTGGGATAAGTCCGACGACTGGAACTTTCAATTTTAATCGTGCTGCAAGCGCAACGACGTGAATGACCGCCGCTGCTCCCGACATATCCATATGCATCTCGTAGATGCCGGCTGACGGCTTCAGATTGAGCCCGCCGCTGTCAAAGGTGACGCCCTTGCCGGCAAGCACGATGGGCCCTAAACGCGCAGCTCCGCTGCGCGTCGGGCGACCCGACTTTGTCGGGTTTAGCCTTTTGTATTCAAGTATCGTGAAAGTCGGCGCTTCAGATGAACCCTTCGCGACGCCGAGCACGGCGCCCATGCCGAGCTTCTTCATCTCTCTCTTTCCAAGCACGGTCACCTTGACCGGCAAGCCCTTCACCGCTTCTTTGGCGGCTCTCGCAAGAAGTGTTGGGGTCATATCGCCGCCGGGAGTGTTCGCGAGTGTGCGGCAGGCGTTGACGGCCCTCCCTATCTCCTGGCCTTTGCGGACTGCTCTCTCAATCCCGAGCGAAGACTTTCCGTAGAGCAATATCTCTTCCACCATGTTCCATCCCTCTTTCGGCTTCGTCTTAAAGACGTTGAATTCAAAATTCGCCATTTCAAAATTCTCGGCGGCGAGTTGCGAGATCTGTTCTGGAGTCATGGATCGAAGATTCTTAAAAAGTTCCGGTGTGCAGTTGAATTGGAGTGCGATCTTCTTCGTTTTGTGCGTCTTCGCGCGTGCGACGATAGAACGACAGAGTGTGATGAACTTCCGTGCGTTCATTTCTTTAAACTTCCCCGCGCCGAGTTCAATAACCTCGCCGCCATTCTCCTTCACTATACGCGTCGTGTTTCTCGGCTTCTCGGTGAAGGTAATCCGCACATACGCCTTCGGCGCACTCGTTATGTCCCCTTTCTTGAGCGTGAGCTTCATCGCGTTATTCCTTACCGGTGTCTTGAGAAAGGAGCGTATCGATGCGGTTTAAGTCGCGCGGGAAGAGCGTCGCCTCTTTTACGTTCGGTAGATTAAGCATCCTCGCGGTGAAGCGCTCCAGACCTGTCGCGCTGCCGCCGTGCGGAGGCATTCCGTATTTGAAGGCTTGGAGATAGAAAGCGAATTTTTCGGGGTCAAGACCCTTGTCCAGCGCTTTTTGAACAAGCGTGTCGTAATCATGCACTCTCTGGCCTCCAGTCGTTATTTCCAGACCGCGGAAGAGAAGGTCAAAACTTTTTGTAAAACCCTTGTCATCTTCATCTTCGTATGTATAGAACGGGCGTTTGGAGACTGGATAGTGGGTGATGAAAATGAAGTCGCTCCCCTTTTCTTTTTTCGCCCATTCGCAGATGGCGCGTTCATGTTCAGGCTCCAAATCCGGCTCTTCCGCAACTCCAAGCGTTTTCTGCGCTTCGCGCAATTTCATAATCGGAAACGGCTCGGCATTAACTAGCGGAGGTTTTGTGCCAAGCAGTTTGAACGCATCGCCGTGTCCACTCACTACGGCTTCGGCCATCGCGCGCACAACGCGCTCCAGCATCGCCATGACATCGCGATGGTCGGTTATGAATCCCATTTCAAAATCCAGCGTGCTGTATTCGGAGAGATGGCGCGTTGTGGAATGTTTTTCTCCGCGGAAGACTTTCGGCGTGGAGAATACGCGTTCAAAGACGCCGACCATAATCTGTTTGTAGAGCTGTGGCGAGGTGGCTAAATACGCCTTTTCCCCGTAATAATAATCAACGGCGAACGCGGCGGCCCCGCCTTCGGCGTCGCCGCCAACAAGCGCAGGAGATTGGAATTCAGTAAATTGTTCCTTCATTAGAGCTTTGCGGAAAGCGCCTATCGCCGTCGCCTGAACGCCGAAAATCGCCCGGCCTCGCTCTGTGCGCATTGTGAGCGGCAGGTAATCAAGATATGTGTCCAGATTCAAGCTCGCCGACATATCAAACGGAAGTTCCTGCGCCTGTGCGAGGACGGCGATAGAAACCGCTTCAATCTCTATGTTTCCGTTCACACCCTCAGTGCGCATGTTCGCGGGCCGCTCGTTCACGACGCCTTCTATCCGCACGACCGATTCGGGTTTTAATTTCTGCCCTTCAGCTAACGCTTCAGGATGATTTGTTGCACAAATCACCTGTACCTTGCCCGAGCGGTCGCGGATGTTCAGAAAAAGCAACTTCCCGTGGTCGCGGCGGACATCCACCCAGCCCGATATTGAGACCGTCTGCCCCACCTGCCCGCCGAGCTTCCCGATAAGCGTCCTCTGCATATGTTAAATAAAATAGCACATTTGAAAGGTAAAAGCCGTCCACCACTGGTGCGACGGCTTTCGAAATAGGTGGTGCGTATGTACCTTGGAATACATACGCACGCTTTCTACCCTGACTGAGAATAAAGGTCCCCCCAAGTGAGGACCAGTGGGCGTCCCGTCATAATGACTTGGTTTGAACAAGTTGGTGTGACTGGCCTCTGTTAACCTCTAAGTCAACTTCTCGCCCAAGAGGATGGCTTTAAGCCATGAGCATTAACTGAACCATTTCAGGTCCTAGGAGCCCATGGTCGGTCCCAAGTCTAAACGTACATTATCCGAAGACTGTCAGTTATGCAACCCCAATCGCTCTGCGCACTTGTTCCATCTTGGCTTCGGAGACGGCGCGGGCCTCGCGTTTCCCTGCTTCGAGGACATCATCTACGATGCTGGAATCGTTCTTGAGTCCCTCGTACTTCACGCGCATCGGCGCGAGATAGCGGTCCAAGTCATCAATCAGTGTCTCTTTCAACTTTTTGTAATTCCCCGCGTTACTATCATATATGGTAGTAAGCTCTCTCTCGCTTCGGACAAGCTTATGAATTTGGTACACATTTTCAGGACGGGTGCCGCTTGAGTCCGTCACGATACTCATCACTGCTTTCGCCAATTCTTCTCGTGATGCAAAAAGAGGAATGACGTTGCCGTAACTCTTACTCATCTTCTGGCCGTCGGTGCCGGGGACGATAGCGACCTCCGGCATGATATAGGGCTCGGGGGGCTTGAACACATCGGCCTTAAAAGTCCGATTAAATTTCTCCGCGGTGTCGCGCGCTATCTCTATATGCTGTTTCTGGTCGGCGCCGACCGGCACGATGGCGGCATCATAGAGCAGGATGTCGGCGGCCATCAGCATCGGGTAGTTGAACGTCCCGACGCTTATTTCTTTATTCTTCGCTTCGGCATCCTTGAAGGCGTGCGCGCGCATTAAGTACGGCATTGTGGTGATGGCGTCAAATATCCACGCGAGCTCGGTGTGCGCCGGCACCTCCGACTGTTTGAAGAAAGTAACTTCTTTAGGGTCCAGACCGACCGCGAGATACGCCATGACTATTTCACGCGTGCGCCGCCGCATCTCCTCGGCGTTCTGCATCGTATTGAGCGCGTGGTAGTCGGCAACAAAAATAAAGCACTTGTATTTGTTGGAAGTTGACAGTTCTTTCAGTTGGCGCATCGCGCCGAAATAGTTGCCGATATGCAGGTTTCCCGAGGGCTTGACACCGGAGATGAGAACGGGCCTTGAATCGGTCATGAATCTACGATATCACGAGGGAACCTCTTTGGCATATCGCTCACAGATAGCTTGAATGAGGCCGGGACCGTTCCAGACCATGCCCGAGACGAGCTGTATGAGGTCGGCGCCAACGGCAAACTTTGTCATCGCGTCCTTCGGAGTGAAGATGCCGCCCGTGCCGATGATGGTAAACCTCTTCCCATATTTTTCGCGCGTCTTGCGGATGAGTTCGTTGGAAAGCTTAAAAGTCGGCGCGCCCGAGAGGCCGCCGCGGAAGGTCTTTGGCGCGTCCTCCGGATATGCGAGGTCGGCATAGTTTTTGTTCAAGTTGCCGATAATGACACCATTAATCTTGTTCCGGTCAGCAATAGCAAGCAGCTTCGCGAACTGCTCCCACGATACATTGATGGGCATCTTTAGATAAATCGGTTTGGCGCACGGCACTTTGCGCAGACGCGGCAAAAGCCGTACGAGAAGCTTGGGGTCAGTGAATGTCTCGCCCGTAAAAGAATTGGGACAGGAAATGTTGATGGTGTAATAGTCGCCGATGTCCGCCCCATTCAGCTTCTTGAACGATTCTATATAGTCGCGAATGCCCGCTTCAATATTTGCTGACGCAGATTGGATGTTCGTGCGAGCAATAGAAACGCCGAGCACGAAATCTTTCGTGCGCGGGGTGCGCTTCATCTTTGCAATGAGCGCGTTCACGCCGCGGTTACGCAGGCCCTTATAAACCACGATGCTCTGGTTGCGGATAAGACGTGTCATCCTCGGGAGCGAATTGCCCGCACAGGGGTACGCGGTGACCGAGCCAATCTCCTCTCCGCCGAAAGCGAGCGAAGGCAGGATGCGCGTGAGCCGGCCGTCCGAATCAAATCCGGCAGAAAGCAATATCGGCGTGCGATAGGTAATGCCGTCTACTATCTTGTTGATATCCGAGCCGTGGTATCCGTAGAGAAGATTAAAAAGCCAGCGTGTTGGCGCGAATCGCCCGGCCGTCTCACCAGCCGCCATGAACAAATCATGCACGGTATCTGGACTCATCTTAAAGAGGATTGGCTTCAGCACGTGCTTGTACAGGAAATCCATATGGTCAGCTTATCACGGATAAAAAAGAACCGACTCATTTTAAATAGAGTCGGATTCGATGTGTACGCACTCATATGTTGGATCTCCTTTTCGGTTAGCCGTTGCTTACTTCTTCGAGAACAACTTGTCGACGAGCGCTTGTTTTGCTTCGTCCGACAAACCTTTTTGCTGTAGCGCTTCTTTGACCTGATACAGGTTGGCGATAAGACGCCCACCGCCCTTGTCTTTCTTCTGGTGCATTCCCTGCGCGTGAGCGATGTTGAGCAGTTCTTGCACGAGATCAGGCCATTGAAGCAATAACTTCCGCGACTCACGTCGGAAAGTGTCGGGGGAGGAGGTTTCTCGCAGAATGCCGATCCTCTTCTCTTTCTCTTTCGTGGGTTTGGTGCGCAAAGCCGCTTCCATTTCCGCACGCAGTTGTATTTCTGCCTGCGATTCGCACACCTGTTTTTCTGACGCGACTCCTGCATTTCGCAGTGCGTCTTGTAATGTTCCCATAAGGTTCTCCTGCAAACAAACGCTCGCCACATGACGAGTATATACAGTATACACCTTTCCACTATGTTGTCAAGTGCGCCGGGAAGGATTCGAACCTTCGTAGGGCTATGCCCGACAGGTTTACAGCCTGTTGCGATTGACCACTCCGCCACCGACGCAGTAGTGTGATTGTAACTGATTTTTGACTTATTTCAAAACGAGAATGAGGACGTCTTGCTTCCCCTTGCGCACGAGTGCGTAGCCGTGCGAAAGATCGCCCACATACACTTTCTGGTCCGGGTTCTCAATCGTCTGGCCGGAAAGCGTGATGGCTTTCCCTTCTATCAGCCGGCGCGCATCTGATTTTGATGAAGCAAGCCCGCCATCAACGAGCGCCTCAGCGAGCGAGTATCCCGTAGCAAGGGTTCCCCTTGCTACTTTTACGGAGGGAGCTTCGGCGAGCGCCACGGCGAGCGCATCGCGCGAGAGCTCGCTGAAAGGGATGTCTCCAAAAAGGGCATCCGAGGCCGCAGCCGTCTGCGCGGTCGCCGCCGGACCATGAACTATTTCGGTGACGAGGCGCGTCAACGTCTCTTGCGCCTGCCGCTCGCCCGGATTGCGCTTATGGAGTTCCATCAATATCTCTATCTCGTTAGGCGGCAAGAAAGTGTACGTTTTTAAATACTTTTCAATGCCCGCGTCCGGCAGGTTTATCCAAAATTGGTAGAAACGAAAAGGCGACGTCTTCTTCGGGTCCAACCAAATTGCGTTGTTTTCGCTTTTGCCGAACTTTGTGCCGGAAGCATCGGTAACGAGCGGCATACCGAGCGCATACACCTGTCTGCCGAGACGCTTCTTGATGAGGTCTACGCCCGAAAGGATGTTCGTCCACTGGTCGGAGCCGCCGACCTGAAGGTCAACGCCGTATTTTTCGTTGAGGACGAAATAATCGTAACCTTGCAAAAGCGCGTAGGAAAATTCGGTAAAAGAAATGCTTTCGTCCGGCGTTTCAAGCCGTCGCTTGATGACTTCGCGTTTTACGAGGTCGTTGACCGTAAAATGCTTGCCGACATCGCGCAGGAACGACAGCAATTTCACTTTCGTGAGCCAGTCGGCATTGTCCACCATTGTGAAGGAGGTACGGCCGAGAAGATTCTTCAATTGGCTTTTGAGCGCGTGGGTGTTCGCGGCCACGGTCTTTTCGCTTTGCAGAACCCGTTCGCCTTTCTCTTTCGGGTCGCCTATTTGGCCCGTACCACCGCCAATGAGGAAGACAAGTTTATGGCCCGCATCGCCGAGCCGCTTCATGAGGAGCACCACCGCAAGATTTCCGACCTGAATAGAATCAGAAGTAGGGTCAATGCCCAAATACGCCGTCCGCGACGCGGAGAGTATAACCTCCGGCTCGGCGGACGAAAGTTCTACGAGCCCGCGCGCTTTCAGCTCTTCTGCAAGAGTCATGGGGAAACTATAGCATTACCGAGCGAGGAAGAAGAGACCGACGGCGGGAGCGATGAACCACCAGAAGAAGTATTCCTTCGCCGCGAAAAGGAGATTGACGGCGGGCGTGAATTGATAAAGCTCCGCTACCGGAAAGACGTGGTACGCAAGCGCGAGCAAGAAACCGGCGCCGAGGAAGGAAAGCGCGAGGACGCCGAACAAACTGATATATAAGAAGTCGGAGACGACGACGCGCCGCAAGATGAGATAGAAAAGGAAGATGAAGATGCCGTAGAGGCCGAGGTGGGCGTAGAGAGCGGTGGATGGGGGCGCTGAGGGCAGGAGCGAGACGTAGGGAAATGCAACGTAAACCGCATAGGCGGCGTAGAAGGCGAGCAGGAGCGCGACCAACTGGCCGTAATTCATGTACCACGCGAAGAGGAAGAGCGCGCCAAAGAGGATGAGGATAATGAGAAAGTCGGAGGCGCCCGACCAGACCGTGAGCGCCGTGCTCGTCGTGAACGTGCTCACCTGTGCGAAGATTCCGGTGGCGGTCATATCATTATTTTACCAACTGGCGCCGTCAGATGTTGACACTTGGCATGACCATGTCGGGCGTACTGGATCATAAAAACCCCCACTGGCTTCTCCGCTCCCGTAACATGCGTATGACGTCGGGCAATTGTGCGCGAGAATTTTGTAGTCAGTGCCATTTGAATAGTACAGGTAACAACAAAGACTGCCGGACACGTTCATTTGCGGATCGTCTGGCATTTGAGGAAGATATGTTGGGACGAGGCCGGGGATCACGTTCCCGCCGCCCTTATCCGGCCACGAACTGCACCTGCTTGACCAACCTCCTACAACGGGATAACCGGGGTGGTCGTTACGGTACAACTCAAGCGCTTTTTGGATAGAACGAATGTCGCCCATGCGCTTCGCATCGTTTGCTTTATTGCGTGCGGTATTCAGGGATGCGAGCACGACTGACGAAAGGACTCCTATGATAGAGATCACTACGAGAAGTTCAATGAGCGTAAAACCTTTGCGATAATGGACAGCATGCATAAAAGTCAGTGTCGTACATTCTGCGACATTGCGGCGTCAATAACGCTTTGCGGAACGCTCGGTTGAGGATTGTCGGCAACCGAAGGAATTAGAAAAGCGAGAATGATCAGAAGCATTGCGGCGCCGAGCAATATGTACTGGGCGGCTTGGTCGGATGAGACGACACCGGTCGCGAGCACGAGCCGGATAAAGAGTGGCTTTTGTTCAACTCGCCCCGCTACCGGCTGGTACTGCTGTTCCTCGTCAAATTGGATGTCGGCCATGACTTGATCGTATCACCTAGAGCCCCTCGTTCTGGAGTTTTTCAACAGCCTCTTTCGCCTTGCCGGAGAGCTTGTGCGGGAGGGCGACTTCCAGCCGGATGATAAGGTCGCCGCGGGAACTGCCTTCGGGGATGCCCTTGCCGCGCACGCGCAGAAGCTCCTCGGCGCGCTTCATCTGGGGTATCTTCACCTCCAGCGACTTTCCTTCCAAACTTTCAATGCTGACTGTTGTGCCGAGCAGAGCATCAGTGAGCTTCACCGGAAGGTTCATTACAAGGTTCGCGCCCTCGCGGCGAAAGACCGAATGCGGCTTCACGTGCACTTTGACGTACAGATCTCCGGCCGTACCGGCTTTGGCCGCTTCGCCTTGACCGGTGAGTCGTATCATCTCGCCGTTATCAATGCCGGCGGGGATGTGTATCTTTACCTCCTCCTGTCTGCGGTGGACGCCGTGGCCCCTGCACTCCGGGCACTTCTCTTTCGGCACCTTGCCGGCGCCTTCGCAAGCGTCGCAAGCGCGCACACTGGTGAACTGCCCGAGAATGGAATTGCGCGTCTCGTGGATTCTGCCGCTGCCGTTGCAGATTGCGCACTTCGCGAGTTCAGAACCGGGCGCCGCGCCCGAACCGCGGCAAAATGAACATATAGAGACCTTCGCAATGAGGACTGAACGCATTGTGCCAAAGGCGGCGTCCTTGAATGATATTTCCAGATCAATGGAAATGTCGCGGCCGCGCGGCGGGGGGGGGGGGGGGGGGGGGGGGGCGGGCCGGGGGGGCCCGAGAACGGCCGCAACACCACCCCCACCACACGCGGGG
>CAYHGO010000002.1:13683-27774 GCA_964356215.1 uncultured Candidatus Saccharibacteria bacterium
CCTTATCATGGTAATTGGCGGGGCGGCGGGGCGCGGGCGGCGGGCCGCGCGCGCCTCCGAAGATGTCGCCAAAGATGTCGCCGAAATCGAACTCCATGCCGCCGTTTTCAAATCCTTGCTGGAATCGGGAGAAATCAAAACCGGCGAATGGGTTGCCTTGGCCGCCTCGTGGTGAGCCCGTCGAACCACCGGGAAATGCCTGCCCATACGCATCGTACTCGCGGCGCTTCTTATCATCAGAGAGCACCGAGTAGGCCTCGGTAATCTCCTTAAACTTCTGCTCATCAGTCCCGCCCTTGTCGGGGTGATACTTATGCGCGAGACGACGGAACGCATTTTTAATATCGTCCTTACTCGCCTTCTTATCCACCCCCAGCACGCTGTAATAATCTTTTGTCGTTGCCATCTTGATTGGTACTGGTGATTATACTCTCTTTGGTTTTTCTATGCAAAACAAAACGAAAGGAGCAACTTGCGTTGCTCCTTGAATGCGACCTCTTCGAGTTTCAATGCACCGTTCTGCGGGCGGCTTCTGATTCTGTTCCTGTGCCGAAGATTGCACACAGCCAGGCGATGATGACGAGAACTGGATTGTGCTCCCAATACAGCGAAGTCGCTATGATCGCGACTAGCAAATGCGGAGCAAAAATCTACCCGACAATGTGCCAAAATCCGAAACTCACGGCCGAAAAGAACAGAGTGGTAATCCTTGGGAAGAAAACGCACCCGAAAAGAAACAGCAACCCGTGATTCTGCCAATAATCCATAACATTCCCTTTCTTGTAATGTGCGGTTGAATTCAATATGTATTATATACCTAACACGTGCTAAATGTCAAGCCCCGTTATCGCGGGGCTTGGTTGCTGACTATTTTACAGTTAAGGTTTCTCTTTGAACTCGGCGTCCTTCGGCCCTGCGGCAGGACCATCAGGACCTCCGTCTTCGCCTCCGGTCGACCCACTGTCTCCTGCTGGCTGCTCACTACTCTTTGCCATTGCCTCTCCAATCTTTGAGAGCGCAGAGGAGAGCGTCTCGGTCGCCGACTTAATGAGCGCAGAATCCTCGCTCGCACGCGCTGTCTTCAGCGCATCAATCTTGTCCTGCACATCCTTGACCACTTCAGCGCCGGCTTTCTCTCCGTGCTCCTTGATGGCTTTCTCGGCGGCGTAGACGGCCTGGTCGGCGATATTGCGCGCCTCCACGAGCTCTTGACGCTTCTTGTCGTCTTCTGCGTGCGCTTCGGCATCTGCCTGCATCTTCGCGATGTCATCCTTGGAGAGACCGGTTGAGCCGGTTATCTTAATGGACTGCTCCTTGCCAGTTGTTTTCTCTTTAGCGGTAACAGTGAGAATACCAGAAGCATCAATATCAAATTTCACTTCAACCTGCGGCATGCCGCGCGGCGCGGGCGGGATGCCGTCCAACATAAACTTGCCGAGCGATTTGTTGTCCGCGCTCATCGCGCGCTCGCCCTGCGTGATGTGAATTTCCACCGACGGCTGATTGTCTGCGGCGGTGGAGAAGGTCTGGGAGCGGGAGGTCGGTATCGCCGTATTGCGCTCTAGGAGCTTGGTCGCCACGCCTCCCATCGTTTCTATGGCGAGCGAGAGCGGGATGACATCCACGAGCAGGATGTCCTTCACATCACCTTGGAGGATGCCCGCCTGAATGGCGGCGCCGATGGCGACCACCTCGTCGGGATTCACCGTCATATTCGGCTTCTTGTTGAAAAATTTCTCTACCGCCGCTTGAATCGCCGGCATGCGCGTCTGGCCGCCGACGAGTATCACTTCTTGAATCTCGCCGACCCTGAAGGGCGACGCCTCCATCGCGCGCTTCGTGATGTCCATCGCGCGCGTTATAAACTCGCTCGCAAGTTCTTCAAGGCGCGCGCGGGTCATCTTAATAAGCAGGTGACGCGGGCCAGAGGCGTCGCTGGTCAAGAACGGGATATTGATTTCCGTTTCCATCGCGCTACTGAGTTCTATCTTCGCCTTCTCGGCCGCTTCGTCCAGGCGCTGGCGCGCGAGCGCATCACTCCGTACATCAATGCCGCTCTCTTTCTTAAATTCGTCCGCGAGCCAGTTGATTATCTTTTGGTCAATGTCCTTGCCGCCCAAGTGCGCATCGCCGTCAGTGCTCTTGACCTCAATCACGTCGCCGCCGACTTCAAGCACGGAAATATCAAAGGTTCCCCCGCCGAAGTCAAAGACCGCTATCTTCTCGTCCTTCTTTTTATTAAAGCCGTAGGCGAGCGCGGCGGCCGTCGGCTCATTGATGATGCGCAGGACCTTGAGCCCCGCAATCTCGCCCGCGGCCTTGGTCGCGCTCCGTTGGTCGTCGTTGAAGTAGGCGGGGACGGTGATGACCGCCTCGGTAATCTTTTCGCCGAGGCGCGACTCGGCATCGACCTTCAGTTTCCCCAGTATCATCGCGGAAATCTCTTCGGGGCGGTACCACTTTGCTTGCCCTGAGGTACTCGAAGGGTCACCCATCTTCACCTCTATGCCGCCGTTGTCCGCCTTCCGCATTTCAAACGGCACGGCCGCCTTATCCTTCTGCGCCGCCGGTTCGTCAAAAGAGTGGCCGATGAAGCGCTTAATCTGGAATATCGTATTAAGGGGGTTCGTCACCGACTGGCGCTTCGCCAAGGTACCGACGATGCGCTCGCCCGACTTCCCCACCGCGACGATGGAAGGAGTTGTGCGAGCGCCCTCGGCGTTCTCTAGAACGCGCGGCACGCCGCCCTCCACAATAGCCATCGCGGAGTAGGTGGTGCCCAAGTCAATGCCAAGAATTTTTGCCATAATGATAAATAAATTATGCGAAATGCCCTACGCGAACCTTCGCAGGCCGTATAACAATGTCTCCCACTCGCCAACCCTTCTCGAGTACGGCGGTAATTATATCATCTTCTTCCGCTGTTTCAACGTTATCCTGCTCCAACGCCTCATGATACGCCGGATTAAATTTCTCGCCTACCTTCCCCGTCTCTTCTAACCCGAGCGCGGCGAACGCCGTTTCCAACTGCTTCGCGATGGCGAGGAAGCCCTCGGGTACCTCCCCATGCTCTTTCGCCCGCTCCAGCGCATCAAAAGCGGGCAGAAGCGTTTCTACGGCCTTCACCCTCCCCTTCTGCTCCGACGCTTTAGCGTCGTTCTCTATGCGCTTTAACAGGTTCACATAATCGGCCTTGGCTCTTTGCCAGCCGTCCATATACTCCTGCTTCTCCTGCCGGCAGCTTTTCAACTCCTCGCGCATCTTGGCGAGTTTTGACGCCGCATCATCAGCGGCGTCAGGCGAACCTCCAAAGGAGGTTTTAGCCTCCCCCTCAGGCTCAATCGTTATATCGTCTTTTTCCTCATCCATGCGTTAAATATGCCCGAAAATCCGCCCGGAGTCAAAATAAAAAGCCCCACCGGAGTGCGGTAAAAAATTATTAGGCCAATGAAGGCATTGGAACTGATGTTTCGCCGATGTTCACTCTATTAAAGTTTCGAACCCCAACTTTCTCCCTCGCGCCGAGAATTTCAAGATTAAGAATGCGGCCTTTTTTATCAATATCAAGAAGCACTTCAGGAGCAACTTCCATAGTTTTTGCGACCGTGCCGGGACGAATAGAAACATTAAGCGCATCAACTTTTTTGTCGTATGTAATCTTCATATGTAGGAGTATATCATAAAGGCACCTTCTTCACCCAGTGGGCAGTAACAATGACAACCAGCTTCGGTTCTTGGATAAGAATAACCTTAAGATGCCGAATTCTAAACGGTCGTGAGAGATAACGAACATTAAGATGAGTGCAAAAAACGCTCTCGGTACCGGATGTCGTAAGTTAACGCTTAGACCACTGCGGGGCTTTGCGGGCTTTCTTGAGGCCCGGCTTTTTGCGCTCTTTGGCGCGCGGGTCGCGCTTGAGGAACCCTGCGCCCTTGAGCGTTTTGCGCGTGTTCGGCTCCGCCTTGGCGATAGCGCGGGAGATGGCATGACGCACTGCATCTGCCTGTGCAGTGACGCCGCCGCCCTTCACGTGTGCAACAACCGCGTAGTTTTCGGCCCCCTCGGCCGTCTTCAGCGCCTCTATGGCGATACGTGTGCGTTCGGCGGTTTTGAAGTAGTCCTTCGGACTTTTACCGTTGACGAGGAGCGAGCCCTTGTCGGCCTTCGTCATGTGTACACTCGCAACGGCGGTCTTGCGGCGCCCAACGGCGGTAATGAAATGTTGTGACGGCATATTATTCGTTGACTACGAGGTTTTTCATGCGGGGTTTGCGGAGTTTGTTGCGCGGAATCATCCCGTCAACCGTTTTCTTCACAATTTCCGCGATGCCTTTCTTCGCAATCATTTCTTCCATGCTCATAGCATACAGGCCGCCCGGATAGCCAGTGTAGCGAGTATAGACTTTCCCTTTCGTACGGCGCGCAGACAAGTGCAGTTTGCCGGCGTTGTTGACCGTGACTGTAACAGGAATAGCCTGATTCTTCGCGAAGTGTGCCGAGCGCTTGCCGAGAAGCGCGCTCGCGGCCTCGCTCGCCACTCTTCCTAGCGTGCGGTCGGTTGCATCTATGATGTGCAGAGATGGAGCCGGTTTAGTGTTAAGTGTCATGTTTGGGTATTATTACACGAATGAAATGTAGGCAAGCTTGCGGGCATCATTGCTTCCGCGCTTCGTGCGCTTCACGATGCGCGTGTACCCGCCGGTTCTCGATTTATAACGCGGACCAATGACCGTAAAAAGTTTTTTGATAGCTACCGGGTCGCCGAGCTTCGCTAATGCGAACCGGCGGGTCGCCAAAGTATCTTTTTTCGCGTACGTCACAAGACGTTCTATGAAGGGACGCAGCGCTTTCGCTTTCGCCTCGGTAGTGGAGATGCGCTCGTGCAGAATGAGCGAGCGCGCAAGTAACTTCAAAAGCGCTCTGCGCTGATTGCTCGGGCGAGCGAAGGTGCGTGCTTTCTTGGTATACGCCATAGTGACTACTCGTTTTTGAGCGTGAGGCCGTAACCGGCGAGCGCCTCAGCAATCTCCTCAATCGTCTTTTCGCCAATGCCGTCCAGTTCTTTCAACGCGGAGGCGGACTTGCGCGCGAGACCGGCGGCGCTCTTGATACCCGCGTCTTCAAGCGCGGAAATGATGCGCGGCGAAAGTCCAAGGTCGGCAATTTTGATCTTTCCGCCGGAGGCGGACCCGCCTCCGGCGGGCACGCTCCCATCGGAGGTTTCCACCGGCGCGCTCTCTTGAAAGCCGATGACCGCCGAGAGCTGATGGATCATTGTTTCAATGGACTTTTCCAGCGCCTCGCGCGGCGCGATAGTGCCATTGGTCTCAATGAGGATGCGCAGCCGATTAAAGTCCGTGCGGTCGCCCACGCGCATGTTCTCCACCTCATAGTTCACGCGGCGGATAGGAGTGAAGGTCGCGTCCAGCGCGATGGTGCCGATATCTACCTTGTCTTTTGTAAGCGCCTCGCGCGCAACATAGCCGAGCCCGCGTTCAATCGTGGCCTCTAATTCTAGAAGCGCCTTGCCTGAAAGGCTGCAGATATGCTGGTCGGGATTCTTAATCTCCACTTGGCTCGGCAGGTCAAAGTCCTTCGCCGTCACCTCGCGCGTGCCTTTCGCCATCAACACGATGGTCTGCGGTTCGTCGCCGTGCAGGACGAAGTGAATGCGCTTCAAGTTGAGCAGGAGTTCCATAACCGTCTCGCGCATGCCGTCCATGGCGGCGAACTCGTGCGGAACGCCCTCTATTTTCACTTGTGTAACCGTTGCGCCGGGGAGCGAGGAAAGGATGATGCGACGCAGCGAATTGCCGAGCGTGTGTCCGTATCCCGGGTACAGCGAATCAATTTCATATATGCCCTGCACATCTTCTTCAAAAATGATGCGGGGCTTGGAAGGAAGGGTGATGTGGTATTCCATAACTCAATCGTAATTACCAATTAATATTTGAATGTTTTAACATTTAAACGTTTAAATGTTAAATCATCTCGTGTAGAACGAGAGCACGGCGACCAGATCGCCCGCCGGGTCCGCCGAAGCATAGGTTGGCCGCTCGGTGACCGAGCCCTTCATCGTCTTCATATCCCACGAGAGCCAGGACGGGAGCTGGTGCTCGTGGAACCGGTCTTCAAAGCCGACTAGCGCGCCGTGGTTCTTGGATTCGTCGCGCACGGCGATACTATCACCTACCGAAAGAAGATGCGACGGCACGCGCATCTTCTTGCCGCCCACTAAAACGTGGCCGTGCGCGACCATCTGGCGCGCGCCGCGCCGCGTCGGGGCCAACCCGAGCCGCCAGATGACGTTATCCAGACGGAGTTCCAAAAACTCGTGCAAGCGTTCGGAAGGTTTTCCGCCGGAGGCGCGCCTCCCGACGGACATGAGCGCCTTACGCACATAATTGCGGAACTGCCGCTCCGGCAGACCGTAGGTTATGCGCACTTTCTGCTTCTCCAGCATTTGCTTACCGTACTCGCTAACGCGGCCGCGGGTGTGCCGTTTATTCTTCGCACTGCGGTCGGCGGACAGCGCGAACTTTTGCGTCTGCGCTTTTTCAAAAACGGTTACGCCGAGGCGCTTTGCAATTTTATATCTTGGACCTGTTTTCATGTTGTTTGTTTCGTGTTGGACGTTGGGAATTGCCGACTAAACCCTCCGAGGTTTAGGAGGCCGCGGGCCATTGTGCGGCACCGGCGTCGCATCCTTGATGGACTTAATCTGTACGCCCTTGCCGGAGAACGCGCGAAGCACCGACTCACGGCCGGCGCCTACGCCCCGGATGATGACCGACGCCTCCTTGAGCCCGATTGTCAAGCTCTTCTCGCCAAGGAATTCGCCGACCTTTGCCGCGGCGTAAGGAGTGGATTTGCGCGCGCCGGAGAAGCCGAGCGCGCCGGCGGAAGAGGACACGACGACATTTCCTTTTTCGTCCGTGAGAACGGCCTTTGTGTTATTGAAGGTCGCTTCAATATGAAGGACGCCTTTCTCCAAATGGCGCTTCGTGCTCTTTGCGAGCGCGCGTTCCTTCCGCCCTTGGTCGAGGCCGCGGCCGCTCTTCTTGATGATGCGTTTCTTTCCCATGTTTGAATATTTAAATTTTTAAATGTTTAAATATCCTATGTCTTCTCCAGAGTCCGGCGGCCGGAGGTCATCGTTTTACGGACATTGCCGCGGCGCGTGCGTGAGTTGGTCTTGGTGCGCTGGCCGCGCACCGGCAAGCCGCGGCTGTGCCGCTCGCCGCGCGCGCTGCGGATATCCTTCAGACGCTTGATGTTCTGCCCTATTTCGCGACGCAGTTCGCCCTCTATCGTGAACTCTTCGGTGAGCGAGCGTATCTTCTGCTCTTCTTCGCTTGAGAGTTCATTGCCTTTCTTGCTCGTCGGAACGCCGGCAACCGCGAGGATTTTGCGCGCGCGCGTCGGCCCGATGCCGAAAATGAGCGGCAGTGAATATGCGAGTTGCTTGGTATCGGGAATGGTAACGCCGGCGATTCTCATAGTTAAACGTTTAAATATTTCAACCTTGTCTCGCCTTGCGACGCGGCTTTTTCTTATTGACACGATATAAACGCCCGCCGCGGCGGACGAGTTGGTCTCCTGGCTGTTGGACTTTTATAGACGCTCTGACTTTCATTGTTGTCTGTTGAAGTTATTGGTTGGCTGTTAGCTTAGGTAAGCCTGCGCACTATCCGCGCGCGGCCCCCGTAGGGATCAAGCACCATCTCTACCTGATCGCCCATCAAAACGCGGATGCGATGCAAGCGCATTTTTCCTGCCAAATACGCAAGTACCAATGGATACTCCACTGCTTGGTCGCCCTCCTTTGCTCCCGCTTCGGAGGACGCGTCCGCTTGTTCGGACAGGCGGACGCGAAAAAGAGAGTTTGGCAACACCTCTTCAACGGTACCGATCACCGTCGTTTTTATCTCGTCGCCTTCACTCATCTTGCGTCATCCATGCAGTACCTTACAAATTTAGCAAATGCCTCATACATCGTCAAATAGGACTAGTAACCGATACCGCGATGGAAGCGGGGTCCTGAGGGAATGTCTGGCGCCAGAACGGCCGCAAGATAATGAGCGCGCGCTTCACTTCCGGGTAGTTGGTGAGTGCGACTTCGGCCGCGGCTTTCGTCTTCCCGCTCACTGCCGCGGCGATGCGGGTCGGGTCTACAGTGTAGACAAGCGGGGCGGTGCCGGAGAGGGTGAAGGAAAACGATGGCGTATCCGGAGCCGGCAGGCCCTCTGCCGCTACAAGTTTAAGATCACTAACGGACGAAAGAGAGAGCGGCTCGCCTTGATAGCCAAGCCCGCCGACTGAAGCGGCGATCGTCTCAGCAAGCGCGGCGTTCGGGAAGACAATCGCCGTAACAGTCCCCTGCTCTTTCACGTCAACCATGCCGGTTGTTGCGGAGGGCGCAGACGTGAGTTCCTCATAGGTCGTGGCCGAAGCGCCGGGCAGTAGCAGATATCCTTCAGGCACTTGCGTTTCCAAGCTTGCGAGGAGGTCGGGAGCGAGCGCGGCGGCGAGCGCTTCGCGCGCCTGCTTCTCCGTTACGGCATCTACAACCGGTACGTTTCCGGAAGCGCCGCCGGTCATCGATGTATTGGAACGCGCGTATACCTGCGACGCCTGCGGTGTCCCCGCAAATCCGGGCACGGTAAAGGAAGTGGGGCCGATATTGTAGGCGTCTCCGGATTTGTCGGCGTATACTTTTGCCGTGATACTGCCGGGTTTCGCGGCAGTACCGGCCGGTATCGTTATCGCAGAGCGGATGCGAAAAATGAGCCCCGCCGCGGTAGCAAACCGGGTGTTCGCTATGAGCGTTTGTGACTTTGATTGCGTGTTGTAAATAGTGACGGTCCCCGAAGCGAAAGAATTGACCTGCTTCGTGCCGTTCCCTTTAACACTCTGTGAAGCGATTTTTTGCGCCGTAATGATTTCATATGGAAGAGCGCCGGTACTTTGATTTGCGGTGAAGGAACCCTGCACCGCCGCCGAAACCGTATTTGGCGTTACCTCCACTTTCGTGCTGGAGAAATAAAATAATGCCCCAATGGAAGCGGCAATGACTATGACGACGACAATGAACGTTGTGTACGGAAATTTCGGCGGACGCCCAAAGTTGCGAGATGGCTCTCGCCCCACGCGGTTCAAGGGCTCCTCCTTTCGACGAGACGGCGGAATGATGTCTTCAAGTGTGCGCATATGCGTCAAGTATACCATATCCAAAAGCGCGGCGGGAATAGTACAGCGCCATGAGGAGAATCTGGAGGTCGGGGATTACCGTCGTCGCCTGCCGAACCATATTCCCAATATGGCTTCCCTGCACCGAAATGATCTTTGGCGGATTGTCCGAAAGCCAGAGTGTACCGAACTTCGCCGCGTCAAGCGCTTCGCGCAAGCCGGCACTGTCCTGCTCGCGTGCGAGCAGGAATATCGTGCGCGGCAGAGGGAAACGTTCGGCGAGTTCCGCAAGTGCGAAAGAAACCTTTGCAAGCCACGCCGCCGGATCATTCGTGGGACTTGGAATATCGGCGACATTCACGAGCAGATCACGGCGCACAAGCGCGATGGCGGTGAATAGCTCGGTCGCGTCCAATATGAGCGCATCGCGTTCGTGCGAGAAGGCGGCGCGCATCGCCTGGTAACGCAGAGAACTGCCTGCGATGGAAATGACGTATTTCGTATGGAAAATTTTCCGTACGAGGACGTTGATGCTCTCCACAACTTTTTTATCTATAAGCGAGGTTAGGATAACGATAGAGGCGCGGTGCGCGTTCTTACCGTAGGGGTCATGCGTTTCGTAGCCATTTAAGATCGTGCCGATGATACTCTCGTCAGCCAGCATCTTTCCGGGAGGAGCGAAACTGGTCTGTTTAAGCGTTTCGGCGACCAATTGCTTCGTGAAAAGAAACGAAGTTTCCCCCTCAAAATATTCAGTGCGCACCGACGTGGTTTGCCACGGTGCGTTCACCGAAACCAGAATGGTGTCGGCGGTGCCGCTACCCGTGGCCCGCAGTAGGACCGGCGCTCCTTCGCAAATGAGCGCATCGCCGAGTATCGTGAGCGCGCGCAACATTGCGCGCTCGCGCGGCTCATTTGCCCGTATCTCTATTGGCAGGTGCCGCGTGTAAAGCAGAGTCGGCATTTCGTCTTCTGCATAGCGCACATAGGCGCCGGCGACCGAGCTGGCGCTTACGTCTATCAGCACCACTGATTCCGTCTTTTTCTCTTTACGAAAAAGACCAGTGATGAAACTCATTCACTTATTGTAACACCGCCTTAATGCGACGAATGCCGGCGGAGGATGCTTCTTCTTTAAGTATTTTAAATACTCCATCCTTCCGGCTAACACCGTTAGGACCTCGAACGCTCGCAAGCTTGCGAGTATTCGCGACGTGCGGGCCGCCGCAAAATTCTATTGACGAACCAATTATATACACGGAAACCGTGTCAGGATATTTCGCGCCGAATTCGTGTTCGGCTCCAAGTTTGTCAGCTTCTTCTCTTGCCATAATCTTGCGCTCAACCGGCAGAGATTTTTGAATTTGTTCATTTACAATTTTCTCCACTCTTGCAATCTGTTCCGGGGTCATCTTCTGTCCGTATGAGAAGTCTATGCGCAGGCGCTCGCTGGTGATATTGCTCCCGCGCTGGTGCACATCTTTCCCCAGCACTTTCTGGAGCGCTTTGAGGAGTAGGTGGTGCGCCGTATGGTAGCGAACCGTCTGTTCCGCATGGTCAGCCAACCCACCCGCAAATTTCTGCGCCGCTCCCGCCCGCGAAAGCGCTTGATGTTCAGCCATTTGTTTTTTAAATTGTTCTTCTTTGACTTCTATACCCTTTTCAGCGGCTAGTTCCTTGGTTAACTCAAAAGGGAAACCAAAAGTTGTGAATAATTTAAAAGCCTCATTACTAAGAATTGCCTCTGAAACCTTTTCTGGATATCGAGTCATATTTTCAAATTCTTTCAAGCCTTGGATGAGAGTTTTTCTAAACTGTGCTTCTTCTCTTTCCAATTCTTCGCGGATAGTCTGTGCGGCTTCCTGTACAAATGGATACTGTTTCGCGTAGGCCGCGCCAAATCCTTCGGCAACTTCAGCGAGCACGGCGTCTTTGATTCCCAATTTATCCGCTTCGCGGATAGAACGGCGAATGAGCCGACGAAGCACGTACCCCTGTTCAGTGTTGGAAGGTCGAATACCGGAGGCGAGCATGAACGCCGCCGCACGGATGTGATCCAGAATTATCCTGAATGACTTCATGTAGGACGTACTACGTCCTACATCTTGATATGCCTTATTTGAAAGCTTTTCCAGAACAGAGCGAGCAGAATCAAACACATCAATCATGAACACGTCAGAGTTGTCGCGCGTCGCGGCCGTGAGACGTTCCAATCCGCCGCCGAAGTCCACATTCCGCTTGGGGAGCTTACCGAATGTCCCATCGACATTTTTTACATATTCCATAAACACCGAATTGCCTATCTCCATGAAGCGCCCGCAGTCGCAGTTTGGATGACACATTTCGCCAAACTTCGGGTCGTGAGCAACACTTGTGAACTCGTAAAAAATTTCAGAATCCGGCCCGCCCGGCTCCCCTGCAGGCATTTTGTCAGGAGTACCAGAACGGCTCCACCAGTTCTTTTCCGCATCGTAAAAAAGGATTCGTTCTTCCGGCATTCCAATTTTTTTCCAAATTTCCGCCGATTCGGTGTCCTTCGGCAAGCCGAGTCCCTTATTTCCGGCAAAACAGGTAACCCGGAGGCGTTCTTTCGGAAGTTGTAATTCTTCGGTCAGAAATTCATACACCCACGGCAATTGTTCCTTTTTAAAATAATCGCCGAGAGACCAGTTCCCGAGCATCTCAAAGAAAGTTAGGTGGCGGTTATCTCCAACTTCCTCAATGTCTCCTGTCCGAACTGCAAGCTGCGAATCAACAAGACGTGTTCCCTCCGGGTGCTCCTGTCCGAGCAGATACGGCACCAAGGGCTGCATCCCGCTACTGGTGAAGAGCGTTGTTGGGTCGTTCTCGGGCACGATAGGCGCGGATGGTATTACCGCATGCCCGCGCGCTTTGAAGAAAGCGAAATATCTGCTCCGCACTTCATTGACGGTCATATGCAGAAAAGATAGCACAATTTAGGCGCCAATTGATTTAAGAAATGCTTTGTTATTGGGCTTGCGCTTAAGAAATCCGCGAACCAGGTCCATTTCCTCCATGCTGGAACCCTTTTCAAGAATCCACTGCCGATAATCGCGGCCTGTTTTCGGGTTTAGCGCTCCTTCTTTCGCGAAACGGCTGAACATATCTTCAGCGTAAACTCTTGACCATAGATAACCGTAATAGCCGGCATCATATCCATGCGCAATATGTCCGAAACCGGCAATCCATATTTGTCGCGCAGGAGGCGTGATTCCCATAAGTTTTTTATTCAGTTCTGCATATAATGCGACTGGGTTTCTTGTACCTTTCGTGTGGATAATGAGGTCAAGAGACGCAAGCACCAGCTGGCTGCGCACGCTCCACGCTTCTCCAAAGAGGCGGGCGCCAATAATTCGTTTAATGAGGGCCTTCGGCATTGATTTGCCGGTCTTGTAGTGTTTTGAAAGCCGAGTGAGCATTACTGCATCCCATACCCAGTTTTCCAGCATTTGCGATGGGGCTTCAACAAAGTCCATCGCCACATTGAAGCCGGATTGCGCTCTATAACGAGCTTTCGTAAGCGTAAAGTGCATGATGTGGCCGAACTCGTGGAAAAATGTTTCCACTTCCCCGTGGCTCATAAGCGACGGATTTGCGGCGCTTGACTTCGGGAAATTGGCGAGCATTGCGGCAAGAGGCGCTTTATAGGTGTCGCCTTCCTGACGGCCATAAGTGATTTCAGACGCGCACGCATGGCCGTACTTTCCCTCTCGCGGATACAGGTCAAGAATGAAAGTTGAGAGATAATCTCCCGATGCGTCGCATACGTCGTAAACTTTCACGTCATGCCAAAGTTTTAGGTCCGGACGCCGTTTGAATACGACACCGAACAGTTTTTGATACGCGTCCAGCGTCGCCTGTTTGACATGTTCAAACGGAAAATATTCCTTTACGATGTCGGAATCAATATCAAACTTTTCTTTGCGTATTTGCTTGAAGAGATACGCAATGTCGTGCGCGCCAAGAACGGCTTTCGCGTCGCCTGTGCGCCGCCGTTTATCGGCTTTGAGCATCGCGAGGTCTTGTTTCGCGCGCTTCTTGGTTCTTCTTTCAAGGCCGTTGACAAAGCGCCATACGTTCTTCGCTGACTTTGCCATCCGAAGTTCTGTCTGATAATCCGCATGGGTCTTGTATCCCAACAGTCGTGCGTTTTCAGCGCGCAGATTGAACATTTTTTTAAGAATTATGACGTTCTCAATACCGCCCTTACGAACAAACTTCTCAAGAAGTTCCTTTCTCTTCTTTTCGTCGTGCGCCCCGGCCATAAACGGAAAAACATCTGGGTATGCGAGCGTCACCTTATATTTCTCGCCGACCTTTGCAAGATTGGCTCGGTAGTTTGCCGGCAGTCCGTCTAGTTCGGCATTTGTAACGAAAATATGGTTTTTATGTTCATTCAAATTTCTATCAAATTGCAGGCCAAGCTTTCCTAACGTTTTTATATTCGCCTTAAGCTTCGTCAATTTCGTTTTGGGCAAGTCAAATCCCATGCGCGCATACCCTTTCATCATGTCTTCAAACAAGAGTTTTTCCGGACCATGTAGCTCCTCTTTTTTCTTCGCGTATTCTTTTAATACCGCGTACATTCGCGGGTCGTATTCAATTTCCACATATTTTTTCTGCAATCTCTCAATTACTTTTGCGGCGGCCGCGCGCACTTTCGGATTCGGACTCGCTTCCTTCAAGAGTCCGATGCGGTTCATTTCATCGGATGACTTGTCATCAGACGCTTCCAGAGCGTACACAGTATTTTCAAACGTCCGCTTATCTTCCGGAATTGCGCGTATCTTAGCGTATGATTCTTTTTTTCTGCGAACAATATCAGTTGCGATGCGCGCAAAGTCTGCCGCCTTCCACTTCACCCATGCAAAATCCGCTTT
>CAYHGO010000003.1:0-13569 GCA_964356215.1 uncultured Candidatus Saccharibacteria bacterium
TGTTTGTGCACGGGTATGTCACTTCCGGCGGACAGAAAATGAGCAAATCGGTCGGCAATGTAATAGACCCTAACGGGCTCATAGACCGCTACGGCACAGACTCTGTGCGCTACTTCCTCCTGCGCCATGGGCATCCGACAGAAGATTTTGACTTGACCGATGAACGCTGCCGCGAGTGGTATACGGCTAATCTCACCAACGGTCTCGGCAATCTCGTCGCGCGGGTGATGAAGCTCGCGGAAGCACACATAGAAAGTCCGGCACGTTTTGTCGATATGGGTGCATATATCAATGCGGCGAATTTGCATATTGACGAGTATATCGTGAAGTTTGAATTCAACCGTGCTATGGACGAAATCTGGAGCCGAATTCAGCTTCTGGATGAAGCGATAACTAAACGTGAACCGTTTAAATTAGTGAAAGAGAATCCAGAGGAAGGAAAGGCCGTTATTCTCGATATGACAGCTCAGTTATATAGCATAGGGCTTGTTCTTGAACCGTTCATGCCTGACACGAGCAAAAAGATTATTGATGCAATCCGTGCCAACAAGAAACCCGAAAATCTCTTCCCGCGGCTTTGATAAACTTTTTCTCATAACGCATAATATCTTCGGAACTCGCGCACCGCGCGGGTCGTACTTGTGCGAGGGAATTATGAACAACGTTATGAAATGGTGGACATTTGTACTTGTCCCCGAAAGTGTCTTGGGTGGAATCGCTTTCGCGATTATGGCGCCTCTGAATGATACTGTCGCTCTTATGTCCGCGCTGTATGTCGCGGGCGCGGTGGCGACTGTTCTGATTGTATTCGCCATGGTTCGTGGTGATGAGGTTGGTGTCACTATTGCGGCAGTGTCACTCTCAATAGTACTAGCGGTTTTCTGTTCCATTTCTGGCGCTCTGGTTTTTACCATCGCGCTTGCACTTGTTGGTGGCGCGCTCATTTTCATCACCGACAGGATTGTGAAGAAAGGATGAAAAGATATGGACGGGGCGATCACGGGCGGCTCGGAGACGAGCCGCCCGATTTCTTTTGTGCTACGCTCCGCTTATGAAAATAAAATATGTTGACGTGCACTGTCATATGCAGTTTGACGCGTATGACCCGGACCGCGATGTGCTTATTGAGCGAATGCGCGAGGAGAGCGTCGCGGGCATTGTCGTCGGCGTTGATTTAGAATCTTCAAAAAAGGCACTTGCGCTTGCAGAAAAACACGAACATCTGTATGCATCAGTCGGACTTCATCCAAATAGTGTTGCGGGAGAAATTTTTAACATAGAAGAATATCGCAAACTTGCTGAAAATCCAAAAGTAATTGCGATAGGAGAGTGCGGGTTGGATTATTATAGGCCGGCAGAAGTGAATGAAGAAGTTAAACACAAGCAACGCGAGGCGTTGCTTGCGCATATTGAACTTGCGGCTGAACTGGATAAACCGCTCATCATCCATTGCCGGCCGTCAAAGGGCACGCCCCGTAAAATACCCGAAGACGAGGCATCACGGGGCAAGATGGATACGTATCAGGATTTGATACAGATTTTGACAGAAGCAAAGATAACGTATCCGAATGTGCGCGGGGCTGTGCATTTTTTCGTCGGAGGTATCGCAGAAGCACAAGAACTTATCGCGCTCGGCTTTACTGTTTCTTTCACTGCTGTCATCACTTTTGCTCGCGACTACGACGCCGTTATTAAGTCAGTGCCGCTCACGAGTATTCTCTCCGAGACCGACGCTCCATACGTCGCGCCAGAAGGACGTCGCAGAAAGCGCAACGACCCGCTGGCTGTAGTTGAGGTCGTATCTAAAATAGCCGAGATACGGGGCGAAAATCTCGACACCGTCCGTGCCGCTCTCCTCGCGAACGCCCGGCTTGTCTTCGGCCTCCCCGTGTGCTAGTATCGGGGAATTATGGCGAACGGTAAAGACATCCGGATGGATGCTGATGAAGAACTAGAAGACAGTGGTGACCCCCGCGTCTATGAACTCGGCTTCCATCTTGACCCCGACCTTCCCGCTGAAGAGGTGGGGAAAGCGTACAAAGCAATACGCGATATTATCACTGACAAGGGCACAATTGTTGCCGAAGGCGAACCCGAAAAGACGCCGCTCGCCTACACTATCTCTCGCCAAGAGACCGCCGGCCGCCGCGATTTTGACTCTGCGTATTTCTGCTGGATCGCGTATGAAGCTGCCGCGCCGGATCATGCAGAAATCGTAGCCGCGGCGAATGCTGACAAATGCATCATCCGCTTCATTGATCTTCTGACGACTAAAAATGCCGCTCGCCACGCCGTCGAAATGCGCGAACTCTCTGTTAAAGCGCCGGAGCGCGCGGCTGACCCGGGAGCGACGCTTGCGGTGGAGCTTGATGCCGCGCTTGAGAGTGCTGGGGTATAATAGAACAGTATGTATCTCAACAAAGCGTTCCTCTACGGCAATCTCACCCGCGACCCGGAGCTGAAAGCGCTTCCTTCAGGCGGGCAAGTTGCGAACTTCGGCCTCGCGACGAATCGCACGTATAAGGATAAGAACGGGCAGAAGCAGGAAGCGACCGAGTTCCACAACATAGTCGCCTTCGGCCGTACCGCAGAAGTCATCGCCCAGTACATGAAAAAGGGCCGTCCCATGTTCGTGGAAGGGCGCATTCAGACGCGCTCGTGGGAAGGAAAGGAAGACGGAAAAAAGCAGTACCGCACCGAGATTGTCGTGGACAACTTTCAGTTCGGCGCCTCCGCCGCAGGCGGAGGCGCCCCGGGCGCCAGTCGAGGAAATGAAGAACAACCTGCTCCGCAAGAAGCCGAAGCGATCAAGTATCCTGACGAGGAGATAAATCCAGAAGACATTCCGTTTTAAATATTTAAATTTTTAAACATTTCATTATGGCCTACCAAGCAGAGCGTGAAGAAATAGAAGTTAAGAAATTTACCGACTACAAGGATGTCGCGTATTTGAAGTTGTTCACTAATCCGCACGCCAAGATGCTCTCCAAGAAGCGCACAGGTATCCCCGCAGGGAAACAGCGCGACATCGCACAGGCGATCAAGCGCGCGCGGTATATGGCGCTCATGCCGTACGTTTCTGCATAAATAAAAAACCGCCCGAGGGCGGTTTTTTTTGTTACGCCTTCTCTATGCGTTCGGTGTAAAGACCGGAGTCGGTGTTGATGCGGACGATGTCACCCGCGTTGATGAAGAGCGGGACGTTCACCTTCGCTCCCGTTAAAAGTATGACCAATTTAACGCCGCCAGAGACAGTGTCGCCTTTCACGGCCGGCGGCGCGTCCTTTACTTCCAATTCAACTTTTATCGGAATTTTTATCGTCATCGGCTTGTCTTCATAGGTCAGCACTTCAACCGGGGAATTGGGCGTAAGCCACTGCACTTTGTCGTGCACGGCATCTTCTGGGAATGAAAAGCGGTTTTTTGCATTGCCGGTTTCCGCGAACCAACTCTCGCTTCTGTTCGTATACAAATAATTCGCCATCATCTTGCCCACGTCCGCTTCGGTGACAGTCTCGTTCTGGTGAAAAGATATTTCAACTACCTTCCCAGACACGAGGTGGCGCAGTTTGGTCTGGTTGACCGGCTTGCGTTGCTGCATACGGAAAATATGAGCCGACAGCACTTCGTACGGCTCATTATTGTAGTCAATGACACTGCCTTTAAGTATTTCGTTGTAGGACAATACGGCCATGGGTCTGCAACTAGCGCTGGATAAAATAAGTTATAAAAAGTACCGCCAAAGACGGCTAAAGCACCTACCGGTGCTCACCCGATTTTGGCGGAGCCAAAACCTGGGGATTGGTGTATGCTAGCAAACATTATGAGTTTTTCAATTGCCGAGCCCGATGCCCTCACCGACGCAGAGGTGCTTGCGCGCTCCAGAAAGAAGCCCGAACTTTTTGCCCTGCTTGTGCGCCGCTATGAGGCGGCTCTCTTGCGCCGCGCGCGGACGATATTGAAGAGCCCGGAAGACGCCGAAGAGGCCGTGCAGGACGCCTTCACCAAAATGTTTCTCTATGCCGACAAATACCACCCGCAGGAAGGGGCCAGCTTCTCCTCGTGGATGTATACGATTCTCAATCGCGTCGCGTACACGAAGTACCGCGCGAAGACTATAGAACGAGGAAGGGTCGCTGAACTTGAGCCGGAGCATTATGAATCGCTACCCGATGCGCGAGCTGAATTCCTTGAGGATCTTTCCATTCGGAACGAGGTGCTTGCCGCACTCGCAAAACTGCCCGAGACCGCGGCGAAGATACTGCGGTTGCAATTCATAGAAGGGAAGAGTCAGGAAGAAATAGCCGAGTTAGAGCGACTCTCCATTCCTGCCGTGAAGACGCGCGTGCACCGAGCTAAAAAACTTTTTAAACAAGCGTATGATAAGCAGAATGACTTATAGTGAGTATGTCGAACTATGAACAACGCCATGAATGACCAATCTCGCATTGAACAAGTTGTGATGCGCCGCGTGCACCTCATTCGCATCCTCGCGCTCGTGCTCTCCACGGCGGCGCTCGCCGCACTGACCTTTGTTGCGGCGCTCTGGGGCATCGGCAGGGAGGTCTGGGTCGCGCAGGTATTTCAGAATGCTCCAGTTGACCTCACTTTTCTTCCAGAATTCTTCTTAAGCGCCTTCTTGCACACGCGTTTTATCGTGCAGGCGCTCGCCGTTTTCACCCTCGTCTCGCTTCTTTTCCTCATCCGTGAGACCGTCCGTTTCTTCCTCCCCGCCCGCCCGACACACTTGCAAGTGTGACGGGCCGCGCCTAGCTCTCGGAAAGCTTCGCCTTTATCTGCTTCAGGAGTTCTTTGGAAATGTCTTTGTTTGTGGCGAGGAAGGTGCGGGTTGCGTCGTAGCCTACTGCGAGTTTCTCGCCGCCGAACTTGTAAGTGGCGCCAGATTTTTCAACAAGACCGAACTTCTCGCCGAGCGCTATAAGTTCGCCTTCTCTGCTGATGCCTTCGTTGTAGAGCAGGTCAAATTCTGTTGTCTTAAATGGCGCGGCGACTTTATTTTTAACTACTTTCACCCTCACTCTACCTCCGACAACTTCCTCACCCTTTTTTATAGATGCGATACGGCGGATATCAAGACGGACAGAAGTATAAAACTTAAGAGCCTTGCCGCCCGGCGTTGTCTCCGGATTGCCGAACATGACGCCTATCTGCATTCTGATTTGATTAATGAAAACGACAATCGTCTTGCTCCTTGAGACGATAGCGGTGAGCTTGCGGAGCGCCTGGCTCATAAGGCGCGCCTGCTTGCCCACGTGCTGTTGTCCCATCTCGCCCTCTATTTCATCTTTTGGCGTGAGTGCCGCGACGGAGTCTATCACTATAATGTCTACGTTCCCGCTTCTGACTAGAGATTCAACTATATCCAAAGCTTGTTCGCCGGTGTCCGGCTGGGATATGAGGAGTTCTTGGAGCTTCACGCCGATACGCCGCGCGTATTCCGGGTCAAGCGCATGTTCGGCGTCCACGAAGGCGGCGATGCCGCCGGCCTTCTGCGCCTCTGCGACGACGTGCAGGGCTAGGGTGGTCTTGCCGGATGACTCCGGTCCGAATATTTCAATGATGCGTCCACGCGGAACTCCGCCGACCCCAAGCGCTGCATCCAGCCCGACAGAGCCGGTTGATATCACTGGAATTTTCTGCGGCGCGCCCGCGCCGAACGTTGTAATTGACTCGTCGCCGAATTTCGTGCGAATCTCTTTCAGCGCCTGCTCAATGGATTTCTGTTTCTCGTTTTTGTCCGTGCTTGCGGCGATAACGGTCTTAAGCACTTTTTCTTTTTTTGGTTTTCCGAAGGCCATAAAATACAGGTGTAAGTTATAAGGGGTAAGTTGCAAGGAAATCAGGGAACGAAAACTGAGCGTGTTTCAGTCACTGTTCTGCCGAAGCGGTCGGTGGCCACAAAAGTAAGTATAGAGCCACCGCGCGGAAAGGTAAGCGTTGACGAGAACTTGCCGTCTTCTTCGTGCAGGACCGGCGCACCGTTTAAGGTAAGCGCCGCAGCGCGCGCGGCCCTGCCTTGCACCGTAACGATTCCATCCGAGTACGATGCATTTTCCGCCGGAGAGACGATGAAGAGAGAGGGACCTGCAAGGAGCGGCCATGCTTTCATGAGGCCGTATCCGGCAAGGATGACGAGCACAGCGGCGATAAGGTAGTTAGTAGCCATGCGCTTTGTCAGAAGTTATCTTCGTCATCCGTGCCTCTCCTCGGAGAAGTGTCGCCGCGCGCTCCCTCCTGCCGGTTGGAAGCCGCGACCGTGAAGACCTCGCGCGGCTTTGCGCCGTCGGCGGGGCCGATGACCCCGTGCTCTTCAAGCACGTCCATAAGCCGTGCCGCCCGGGAGTAGCCAATTTTTAATTTACGCTGAAGATAGGAGGTGGAAGCGCGACCGGCTTCTTCCACGGCGCGTTTGGCGTCTTCATAGAGGTCATCATCTGTTATATCGTCGCCGAAGTCGCCGTTTGTAAGGCCGATGACATCTGATTCTATGATGCCGTTTCCTCCAAGGTCAATGTTTGAAAGGTCGCCTGCATTGCGGCGCTTAATGTAGTTCACCACCTTCTTCACTTCACCTTCCGCTATGAACGCCGTTTGGATGCGCACTGGCTTGGACATATCGCTTGAAAGGTAAAGCATGTCGCCTGCGCCAAGCAGGGTCTCCGCCCCCGAACCGTCAAGAATGGTGCGGGAATCAATCTGCGAGGCGACCTGGAGCGCCATGCGGGTCGGCACGTTGGCCTTGATAAGACCGGTAATGACGTTGACCGACGGGCGTTGAGTGGAGAGGACCAGATGGATGCCGGTCGCTCGCGACATCTGCGCGAGGCGGACGATGGACGCTTCGAGCTCCCGCGGGTAGGAGTGCATGATGTCGGCGAGCTCATCAATAACGATGATGATATACGGCAACGCTTCAGGTATATCCGCGCCGCCCTTTTTCGCGGGTTCATAGATGGAAGCGTGGTAGGAACCAATATCGCGCACGTGCTCCGCTTCCAGGATATTGTAGCGGCGTTCCATCTCCTTGGCCGCCCACTTCAGCGAGAGGATGGTCTTTTTCGGGTCGGTGATGACGGGCGCGAGGAGGTGCGGGATGCCGTTGTAAGCGGTAAGTTCTACGCGCTTCGGGTCTATCATAATGAAGCGCAACTGATTCGGGCCGTTGCGGTACAAGAGGGATATGATGAGCGCGTGAATGGCCACCGACTTGCCGGAGCCCGTGGCGCCCGCGACGAGCACATGCGGCGCTTTTGCGATATTCACGTAGCGCGGCGTGCCGCTGATATTTCGTCCTAATGCCGCGAGGAGAGGTTTCGTGCTCTCTGCCCACTCGGGCGAGCCGAGAAGCCCGCCAAGTCCCACCAGTGCCTTGATCGTGTTCGGTACTTCAATACCCACAAGCGACTTGCCGGGAATGGGCGCTTCAATGCGCACTGGATGCGCGGCGAGCGCGAGCTCCAGGTTATTCGCGAGCGAAACGATTTTAGAGAGACGCACGCCCTCGGCGGGCTTCACTGCATACCGCGTAACCGTCGGCCCTACCGACACTTCGTCCATCTCCACATGAATGCCGAAATTCTGGAAAGTGCGCTTGATAATGTTCGCGTTCGCCTTGATGTCACCCGTGCCCGGGCGCCCGCGATCGGCGCCGAGAATGGACAATGGGGGAGAATCATATTCGGCGTCAAAGTTCGCGATGCCTGCCTGTGCAGTCAGGCCGCTTCCGGTCCGCACTTCCGCCGGACGATTGAACGTATTAACCACGAGCTCGCGTTCCGGCGGCTGCAGCTCTTCCTCCGCATCTTCATGTACCGCGAGTTCCGCATCGTCTTGCGGTACGCCGACAACATCACTCCATTCTTCGTCGTCTTCGCGCGCGCGCGGATACCGCAAACGCTCCCAAATGGAAATCACATTTTCAGTCATAAGCATAACCAGCGCTTCAATATCGGTCACGATCGCGATGCCGACCGCGAGCGCCGCGATAAGCAGCACCACGGCGCCCCAGAAGCCGAAGAATCCGGCGAATATTTCGCCGAGCCATGTGCCCGCCGCGCCGCCGAAGGTTGCGCCGGGAAAGAGTCCGGCGAACGCGAGCACGGACGCGGCGACGAGCAAGAGTCCGGAAGCGGTCAAGAGGTCAATAGCAGGACGGCCAAAACCGGCATAGAGACCGACGGCGATAAGAGCGAGCGGCAGAAGAAACGAGCCGATACCGACGACTGCATAGGAAAACGCGAATACTGCGCCGCCCGCCGGTCCTGCCGCGCCGAAGACCGCAAGCAGAAGCAAAACACCGGCAGCAAGCAAGACAATAGCCGAAGCATACCGAATAAGCGCGTCATATTCCCTCACGTCTTCTTCACGTTCGCGCGCGTGCGCATATCGTGCATTTCCGTTTTTATTGCGGCGCGCCATGATACTGCATATTGTAACACTGCGGTCATGTACGAGCATACTTGCAGAGCGCCAACGTGAAGGTATATACTCATACGATATGGGACACGAACGATTGGATAAAGGTCATAGCATCGGGGTGCGTAATATCAATACTACGGGGAAATATGCTAATTTTGAAGATTTTGTCCTAGAAAAAGGGATATTTAATAACATATTTGAAAAGGACATACGAAGAGTTTTTATGTATAAAAAAGCTGAGCGGCTCGCAAAAGCCCTCTACCTCATCACTCCGGCTTTCTCTGATACGGTGTCCTTAAAGAACCGTATTGACGCAATAGCCGTCGGCCTCATTGATGCGGCAATGTTGCCGCCCGGCAACTCGCGCGCGGCACTTTCCCGCGAACTTCTCGCGCTTTCAAGTGTCCTTTCTATCGCGCACACGGGGAACTTGCTTTCCCCGATGAATGCCGAACTTATCGCTCGTGAAGCGCATACACTTCTTTCAGAAGTTGCTTTATACGAGGAGCCGCGGCTGTCTCTTGCGGAGACTCCGACCCTCTCTGTTCTTGCTAAACGGGCGCTCTCGCAAGGAATATTTCAGTTCCAAAGCAAAAACCAGAAATACCAAACAAAAGCGCAAAAACAGAACCAATACCTTTTTGACCCTGACACCGGTGAGCGCGCGCGTGCCGATAAAGGACATATAAAGGACATAGTAGGAGTATCGGACATCCGTATAAAAGACAGACGCGAGGCAATTTTGTCTGTTATGAGAAACAAAAAGACAGCAAGTATAAAGGACTTATCCACAGTTATCAGAGGCGTTTCTGAAAAAACCATTCAGCGCGAACTTTCAGCGCTCATCAGGAAGGGTATTGTATTGAAACGTGGAGAGCGCCGTTGGAGCACCTATTTACTCGTTTAGGAAAATTTTGACTCCCATTCTCATCTTTGCTACTATACGGCCTGTGGTAGCTATCCAAGTATAGGGCAAGAAAAAGGCCGGAAACGGTCTCTTTTTGGCGCCTGTATCCTGAAATGTTATCCACACATCTGCTAATAGGGTAGTTGCTTCCGCTGTATACTAGGGGGCAGTCCTTGCGAGGACGCTCGTTCTCGCGTAGGGCGTACTTTGATAACCGAATAGTCCCGCCCTTTCTTGAATTTCTTGAAAGAGCGGGAGTCAACTCTTGCCAACTAACCCATGGCGCACTGGTCGATGCCGTGCGGTGTGGGGTAGTGTGAAAGTGAATGTGCTTTGTGTGATGTTTTTAACGAAAGGTGCGAAATCAAACTTGATTATTATGTGCGACTAAAATCATTAACAATCATGCAAATAGTAACTACAAAAGCGGCCGCAAAGGTTGCGGCCGTAGCGACCGGACTTGCAATGGCGACGTCAATGCTCGCGCTTGCGCCTGTAGCGCACGCGGCGACTCTGACCGACGCGCAGGTCCAGTCCATCCTCGGCCTCCTCACTTCGTTCGGCGCAGGCGCTGATACGATTGCGAACGTCCAGGCGGCCCTTACGGGCCAGCCGACGACGGGTGGTACGACCGGCGGTACAACGGTTGGTACGGCTACGGCCTGCTCCTTCACGAAGGACCTCACGGTCGGTTCAAAGGGAACGGACGTAACCTGCCTCCAGAATGCGCTCATCGCGGGCGGCTATTCCATTCCTGCCGGCGCGACCGGGTACTTCGGTGCTCAGACGAAAGCGGCGGTATCGGCGTGGCAGACTGCGGCAGGCGTTTCTCCGACGGCCGGCTACTTCGGTGCGAAGTCGCGTGCGGCCTTTAATCTTGGCGGCGGCACCACGGGCGGCACGACCGGCACGACCGGTACCACGGGCGACACAACGCCCGCTCCGGTAACCGCCGGCACGGGCACAGGCCTTAAGGTCGCGCTCGCATCGGATTCTCCGAGCGGTGTGTCCCTCGTACAGGGCCAGGCGGCCGCGGAGCTCGTGAAGTTCACCTTCGCGAACCCGACGGCTACCGATATCAAGGTTACGAACCTCGCGTTCAACCGCATCGGCGTGTCCAACGACGCGACAATGACGAACGTGTACCTCTACAACGGCGCAATCCGCATTACGGATTCGGCCGGCGTATCCAGCACGGCCTATAACTTCAACGATTCTTCAGGGCTTTTCACGGTTTCGGCAGGCGGCGTCTACACAGTGTCCGTCCGCTCGGATATCTTAAGCACCGCGAACGGCCAGCAGATCGGCGCCAAACTGACGGCAGTAACGTCAGACGGCACGCTGGATTCGTCGGTGTCCCTCCCGATCTCGGGCGGACTCCAGACGGTCTCGGCGGCGACCTTGGCAACGGTCTCGCTCGCTACTTCCGTATCGCCGACGGCCACCACGGTGGACCCGCAGGCGGATTACGTGGTCTGGCAGAACACGATAACGGTCGGCACGCGCGCAGTGAACTTCAAGTCATTCCAGCTTAAGAACATCGGTTCCATCCTCTCGGGCGACGTCATCAACTTCCGCCTCTATGTGGACGGCGTGAAGATTGGCGACACCATCGCGAAATTGGATGCGAATAATGTCGTCAGCTGGGATTTCTCGGCTGCTCCGGTCAAACTGGAGACGGGCGGCCGCGTGGTTAAGGTTCTCGCGGACGTCGTCGGTGGCGCCTCGCGCACCTTCCAGATGTCGCTTCGCCAAGCGACCGACGCGATCTTCATTGACACTGACTTGAATCAGCCGGTCCTGATTACGGGTAGCGGCTCAAGCACAACGGCGACCTTTGCCGCGCATTCGGCGACGTCGGAGACCATCAACTCGGTCTCCACGTCCGCTCCGTCGGTAACCCGTTCTACGGATTCTCCGACGGCTTCAGTGGCGAACGCCTCGTCCAATGTGAAGTGGGCGACCTTCAAAATCATCGCCAACGGCGAAGATGTGAAGGTTACCGACCTGAACGTAACCGCGGACACCTCGTCCTCGGGTTCAGGTCTGGATAACGGCAAAGTGTTCTTGAACGGGACCCAGGTGGGCTCCACCAAGGACATTGCCGAATTCGGCGGCACGACGACCAACTACACCTTCGGCTCGTCCTTCATCGTGAAGGTCGGCACGACGGCGGTGGTGGACATCTACGCCGACGCGAAGACGACGGCCGCGGCGAACCTCACGGCGAACGAAACGGTCCAGATATACCTCGCGATCGGTTCGTCCAACGCGCAAGGTCAGGTCTCGCTCGGGAGCATCAATGTGCCGACGGCGAACGTGACTGGCAACAGCATCACGGTCTCCGCCTCCTCGCTCTCGGCCACCAAGGCCTCCTACTACGGCAATCAGACGGTCATAGCGGGCGCGCAGAACGTAAAGCTCGGCGCGTTCACCCTCTCGGCTGGTTCTACGGAGGGCGTGAACGTGAATACCATTGAGATTGACTTCGCATCGGCGGTCTCCACGACGATATCCGACCTCGTCATCAAGGACACGATGGGCACTACAGCCACATCCGATGACGTGCAGTTCGGCACGTCTAAGGCAACGGTCGGCGACCCGAGTTCGTTCACGGGTAGCGTGGATGTCTCGGCGTCCGGCACCAAGACGTTTGACATTTATGCGAACGTCAAGACCGGCGCGGGCGCGGGCGCCATTCCGGCGATATCCGTCTCAACCAACACGACCGGCACCGGCCTTGTAACCGGTAGCTCGATCTCTGTCGGTACGGCGGCGACCCTGCAGACCATGACGGTCGGCTCGGCACAGCTCACGGTAACGCAGAACGCCGGCGCCACGCCGAACGACACGAATGTCATCGCGGGTTCCTCTATGGTGAAGGTCGGCACATTCCGCTTCACCACGCAGTACTCGCCGTATACCGTGGACAAGGTGGCGGTGAAGATTACGGCAAATGCCGCGACCTCCGTCTCTGCAGTCGTTGTAGAGTACAAGGATTCAACAGAGACGACGAAAACCGCCACGCAGGCGCTCACGCTCTCTTCGGGCGCGGCGCAGACACATTCGACGGCGACCTTCACCGGCCTCACCTTCTATATCCCGGCGGACAGCAATCGCGACCTCACGGTCTACGTGAATACGCCGACGGTTACGTCCGGCGCGACCTCCGGTACGGCGATTACGGTAACGCTTGACGCCGTTGAGGGCTTCAACGCGACTGATTCGTCCGGCACGACCGATACGACTCTTGCCACCAACGATGTCGCTTCCACCGACACGAGCGGCAGGGGCACGATGTACGTGCGCAATTCCATCGCGACGCTCTCGGCAGGCACAGCTCCTAGCGGAACGCTTACTGCCGGCGCCAACGAAGTCCTCGGCCGCTTCAACGTAACCGCGGACGCGGCAGACGACATTGACTGGGGTTCGGTGGTCTTCACCATCTCCAAGGTTGATGGCGTCACCTTCGGCGCCACCACGACCGTCGCTCTCTGGGACATCACCAGCGGCGCAGCATCGTCGGTGGCTGGCACCTTCGCAACGACGACAGGTAACCTGCTCGGCGGCCTTGACTCCTTCGGCGTCCTTACGACCGGTCTCCTGCACTTCCGTCCGACCACCGTGCAGACGGTCTCGGTAGGTACGACGCGCAAGTACGAACTGCGCGGCACGCTGGCGGACTCGGAGACGAGCGGGACCAGCAACTTGAGCGTCTCCATCGCCAATCCGCAAACGACGGCCTCGTCAACGGCTGCCTTCGCCTCGGCGGCGGGTACGATCGGTATAAGTTCGGCGGCTTCGTTCGCCTGGTCCGACTGGTCCGACACGACCAATCACGCGACCACGGCGACGACAGCAACCGACTGGATGGGCGACTTCCTCGTCAAGAGTTTGCCGCTCACCATCGGCACCCGTTCGGCGGTGCACTAATTCTTCAGGGCTCTCGCGATTCACTCGCGTAGCTCCAGTCGGGAATTCGGCCCGACAGCCAAAGCCCCTCCTTTCGGAGGGGCTTTTGCGTTGTGCCTGCCCCGTGAGAGGCCGCTTGTAGACGGCCATCTCACTGGGGTGCTATCATTCCGGCATGCAAAAGATTTATATAATTGTTGCGGGCGTGTTACTTATATTTCTCGGCGTCGGCCTTTGGCAATGGAACGGCGGCAAAACGGAAATACCGCCATTTCATATTGACATTGCGAGTGGAGAAGAAATCAAGAACT
>CAYHGO010000003.1:13669-16878 GCA_964356215.1 uncultured Candidatus Saccharibacteria bacterium
TACCGCCATTTCATATTGACATTGCGAGTGGAGAAGAAATCAAGAACTGGGACTTTCAAGGCGCGTACACCGGCAATGCCGAACTAGAAGCAAAGGCGGACACGGAAATACCGCCATTTCATATTGACATTGCGAGTGGAGAAGAAATCAAGAACTGGGACTTCCAAGGCGCGTACACCGGCAATGCCGAACTAGAAGCAAAGGCGGACGCGGAGATACGGCGCCTCACCGGCCTCCTCGGCAAGAAGCAGTATCCGGATTATATGCTGTACGTCAGCATCGCGAACGAGTATGACCTCAAGGGCGACGGCAAGAACGAGCTTGCGTATCTGGAAAAAGCGTTGGTCATAGACGCGACCACAACCGGGCTCGCCTGGCACAATGCCGGTCAGCTTTTCGCACGCTTCGGGGCGTATACCACAGCTCGCACTGCTTTTGAACGCGCGGCCGCGGCGCAGACCATAGAGCAATACCAGCGCGTTCTTGCCGACTTCCTCTCCGCACATTTTCCCGATGAAGTGAATCAGTAATGAAACTTGCCACAAAACTCTACGGATGGGTGCTACTTGCGCCGGCGTTTCTGCCGCTCTTCTATGTGGAGGGGATGATGTATCCCCTCATGGCGCCAAAGACGCTCGCGCTCCGGGCGTTTGGCATCATCGCCCTCGCACTCTTCAGTTATCTGGCGCTTGCCGGACGGTCTTTTTACTTTAGCCGTCTGCGTATACGGGGAACGTGGATTCCCGCCGCATTGCTTGCGGTCGCATACCTCTCGTCTCTTTTCGGAACAGACTTTTACCGCAGTTTTTGGTCCACTTTTGAGCGCGGCGACGGGCTACTCACTCTCTCGGTTTGCGTCGGGTACTTTTATTTCATACTGCTTTCTGTTGAATCTTCATGGTGGCCGCGATTCCTGAAAATAATTGCTTGGGTCGGGTCGCTGGCCGCGCTCTATTTGGTCCTGCAGTGGCTGGTTGTTACCATCGGCATGGATTTTTTGTTCATCGTAAAACCGAATGGCCGCATCGGCGGCACGATGGGGAACGCGGCCTTCCTCGCCGCGTATCTTGGCATGACTTTTTTCCTCACTCTCGCCGCCCTAAAAGATGCAGGTTCGCAATTACGACCATGGTTTATAAGCGGTGCAATCCTTCAACTCTTCGCAATATTGCTCACCGCCACCCGTGGCACCATCCTCGCGCTACTTCTAGTCGGAGGCCTATGGCTCGTGTATGCCGCATGGAAAGAAAACGAAAATAGACGCCGATACGCGCGCGCTGCGCTCGCCGTTCTCCTCTTGCTTTCAGGGCTTTTTTTCTTGTTCCGGACCGAACTTGCGCAAGCGCCGTTTGAACCGGTGCGCCGGCTCGCTTCCATTTCGCTCTCTGACTCAACGGTCGCAAGCCGTCTCTTCCTTTGGCAGAATATCTCGCGCGAAGCGTTCGCGCGGCCGATCACTGGTTATGGCGCCGAGCACATCGCCATCGCTTTTGACAAAGTATATGACCCAAGCGCCATCCTGGAAGAATGGTTTGACCGTTCGCATAATGCCTATCTGGACTACTTCGTGCAGTTCGGCGTCCTCGGCGCTCTGCTTTACATCGGTTTAGTCGGAGCACTCGTCTATCTGGGTGTGCGATTGCAAAAATTAGGCGATACTTCTGCGCCGTTCCTTATTTCTCTCGCGGCCGTCTATGCCCTGCAGAACTTCTTCGTCTTTGATACTGCGATGACGCTCTGGCTGCTACTCGCTCTCCTCGCCGTCTGCTTTGTCCGTGCGTCTGCTTTGGCGGGCGAGGCGAATCCGACTGCGATTCTAAATCCTCGCCCAGCTACAGGCGCTCTATTGGGGTTTGGGCTTCTCCTGCTTGTCATTCCAGTCGCCTTACAGCCGCTTCGGGCGAATTTGCTCGCCTTTGAAGCGTATCTGTACCAAATAGTGGATGTGCCGCGCGCGAATGCGGCAACGGAAAAAGGCCTGACGCTCGGGACCTACGCCGACCTGGAGTTCGGCTACAATGCTTATTTTATGTACACGGAGGAGCAGATAAACCGGCTTACAGGAGACATCCTGCACGTCGCATACGAAAACGCCAAAGGAGTCCTTGAGCGTAATTTCAAGCGGTATCCCTATGATGCGCGGACAGCCGTTTATCTCATGCAAGTACTTGCCGCCGCGCCTCCTGGTGTTGTGCCGGACAATGTTCTGCTTTTTGAGGCGCTCGCCCGCGCCATAGAGGCGTCTCCCAAGCGCGCTCAACCGTGGTACGTCTTGGCCAACCTTTCTATCGCACAGGCGAATACCTATCCGATCGGATCAGAGGAGCGTCTCGCAGGATATGCGGCGGCGAAGGATATCTTGAAGCGCTATATCGCGCTCGTCCCTTCTCTCGCGAAGCCGCACTTCATTCTCGCCCAGCTTGAGTACGCAAGCGGCGACCGTGCCGCCGCAAGTTTAGAGGCCGCAGAAGGGAAGATATACTACAAAGGAGATTTAGAGACCGCCAACCGCGCGGCAAGCTACTACGAAAGCGTGCTGGACCTCCCGAATGCCGCTTTCTTCTTGCGAGAAATCCTACGGTATGACCCGGAAAACGCCAATGCCAGGACAGATTTATCCCAGCTGGAAGCGCAAGGGTACTAAAAGTTATCCCCAAGTTAGGGACAACTCCTTCTAATAAGGCGTTACAATACACCTTAACGGCACGCTCGCCGTCTTAATCGCTGTATATCCTTATAACTCATGACTCGCATACAAAGGTTTCTTGCTCGGCTCGGGCAAACGGGCCGCGTGATTGTCGTTTCAACATTTGCGCTTTTCCTCGCCGCCGGCATCGCCCAGGCCGCCACGACGATTAGTACGAGTATAACCACTGGCGGATCGCTTACCGCGGTTAACGCCTCCACGACCCAGTCCGCGACCATCGGCGGCCCGCTGTGGGTCGGCGGGAACGCCACCACGACCGCCGCCGGCGCTCTCTCGTTGCAAAGCACGCTTAGCGTTACCGGTCTTGCGACATTTCTCGCTGGCGCGTCAACCACTCAATTCACGCTCCTCTCTGGCGATACCATAAAGAATTCCACAGCCAGCTCTACGACCATATCGGGAGCGCTGACCACGACGGGCAATATGACCGTTTCCGGCACCGTCGCTACGTTCGTTAACGCCTCCACGACCCAGTCCGCGACCATCGGCGGCCCGCTGTGGG
>CAYHGO010000003.1:16978-21426 GCA_964356215.1 uncultured Candidatus Saccharibacteria bacterium
CCTCCACGACCCAGTCCGCGACCATCGGCGGCCCGCTGTGGGTCGGCGGGAACGCGACGACGACTGCGGCTGGTGCTCTGACGCTAGGAAGCACTCTCAATGTGCTCGGCAACAGCACGTTCGTTAACGCCTCCACGACCCAGTCCGCGACCATCGGCGGCCCGCTGTGGGTCGGCGGGAACGCCACCACGACCGCCGCCGGGGCCATCTCTGCGCAGAGCACTCTTAATGTGCTCGGGAATACGACACTCGCTTCTACGACTGCCACGGAGATGAAGGTCGGTCAGGTTGGGACCAGAATGACGCGAATCGTATCTGGATATTGCGTCACTAGCTCCGTCTCCATTGCGGCTACCAACGCCTCTTCCACTCAAACTTATACGAATTGCACCCCTTCGGGCGGTACTTCCATCCTCAGTTCTGGAGACCGCGTGTTCTTGCAGGCGACAAGCTCCCTCCCTTACCATGTAGTTATACAATCCGCTTCCTCAACCGCTACCGGCGGTCTTGTGAATGTAGGATTGACCAACCTCAGCACAACCACGTCTCCGGCCGCCGCCGTCTACGCATTCAACTTCTGGGCGTTCCAGTAGAGCATAGCGAGTCACTTAGCAATCTAAACTACACTCACTATGCCACGAATGCTTACTGGGGCAGGAATCTTGGCGGCGCTGTTCGCTCCCGCGCTTGCATTCGCTGCGTATAACGACGTATCACTCACGACGGATACCGTTCTAAGTGTCAATGGCGTTACACTGAATGTTTCGGGCTCTACGGCGGCCATTGAATCCATTACGGTGAACGCCGCGGACTTCAGCGTTACATTGCCCGTCAATTCTAACTTCCAAGTGACGGCACCGAATCTTGAGCAGCTCTCGGCCAGCACGAACTCGGGCCTCGCCGCGGACGTCTGCAACAGCACCCAATCCAAATTGGGTTATGCGCCGTCTGGGACGGCCGTCACCGTGACGATTACTCCCTCTACGACACTCTGCTCCTCTTCCGGTACCGGCGGATCGGCTCCTTCGGGAAGTTCTTCAAGTTCAAGCAGTTCCAGCTCGTCCAGTTCTTCGGTAACAACTACAACGCCGGCGACAACAACGGTAACGCCGACAACGACTACGACCACCACAACCACGACTACGACGGCGACACCAAAGGCAATACCTGCTTCGGGACTCTCAACGGTGCAGATTCAGGCCATCTTGGATGTGCTCGTGTCCTTCAAAGTTGATGCGGCTATTCTTGCGAGCGTGAGAGAGGCGCTGGAAGGCACATCAGTCGGCTCGGTAACGAGTGCGGCAGTGTCCGTGTTCAAGGCGAATCTCACTATCGGTTCTCTCGGCAGCGAGGTCAAAGCCCTCCAGCAGTTCCTGAACTCGCACGGGTATCCCGTCGCGGCGAGCGGTGCAGGATCTCCGGGGAATGAGACGACGCGATTCGGTGCATTGACTAAAGCGGCGCTCATCAAATACCAAAAGGCGAAGGGCATCACCCCCGCTGTCGGGTACTTCGGCCCGATAACGCGTGCGGCGATGAACGCCGATTAACAGGAGTTCTCCGTGCGAAATGACGAACCCGCTCCACGGCGGGTTCGGTCGTTATGGGGTATGATTAGGAGTATGCAGAACGACCATCCAAGACGGATACTCCCCTTCTTTGTAGAGTTCGTGAAGTTTGCAAGCGGGTTCGCGGTCATCATTGCCGCCGCGCTTATTGTCCTGCAGGTCGCACGCGCCGCGATGCAATGACTTGTGTTCCCGCCGCGGTCTGCTAAACTGTCTCCAGTACGAACCGAAGACCGTAAGTAGCCGAAGGGCATGAATCTTACGTAGGAGACCAATGGTCGACTTTCTCCTTTCAGTACGTTCGTGCACTAAATCTAGGTTTAAGGGATAAGGTGTAAGGAATTACTTACATCTTACAACTTACACCTTCTTAAAAATGGCTATAACGAAAGAAAAAAAGCGCGCGATAATCGCGAAGCTCAAGGATGCTTTTAAAGAAGCGTCGTCTATTACGTTCGTCGGCTTCACGAAGCTCTCCGTCGCTGACGCGTCAAAGATGCGTAGAGAGCTCAAGAACGCTGATGTACGCTATTTCGTCGCGAAGAAAACGCTCATTCGTAAGGCGCTTGAGGGCCAAGGATATGCGGGAGAAGTTCCGGCATTGCCTGGCGAGATTGCGGTCGCGTGGACCGCAGGCGACGTTACAGCGCCCTCGCGCGGCGTGTATGAGTACGGCAGGAAACTGAAGGGCGCGCTGAAACTCCTCGGCGGCGTATTTGAGGAAACGTTCGTGAACGCCGACAAGATGACAACAGTCGCAATGATTCCGCCCCTTCCTGTCCTGCGCGGTATGTTCGTGAATATCATTAACAGCCCGATACAGGGGCTCGTTATCGCGTTAGACAAGATTCGCGAAAATAGAGTGTGATACCAATAAATGATTCGTATTATGGATGAAACTAAAATAGCAGAAATTACAGAAGTCCCGAGTAAGTTCAAGAAGCTCATAGAAGAGATAGAGACGATGACCGTTCTGGAGCTTTCCGAACTCGTGAAGATACTGGAGAAGAAGTTTGGCGTCAGCGCTGCGGCGGTTGCAGTCGCAGGTCCAGCCGCCGCACCGGCAGAAGAAGGGAAGTCCACGGCAGATGTTGAGCTTACGGACGCGGGCGCTTCTAAGATCGCCGTCATCAAAGCGGTGAAGGAGGCGCTCACGCTCGGCCTCAAGGAGGCGAAAGACCTCGTGGACGGCGCGCCGTCCATGTTGAAGCAAGGAATGAAGAAGGAAGACGCCGCAGAACTCGCCAAGAAGCTGGAAGCGGCAGGTGCAAAAGTCACCCTTAAGTAATCTTAAGGAGTGATGCTGAGCTGTAAGTCCTGAGACTTCTGGGTCGAAGGGCAATCCTCTGCGAAGTGGGAAAACGCAATATGAAAACACGCTCTCGTCAATGGCGGGGCGTGTTTTGCGTTTTCCGGCGGGAACGACTACACTACCAGCATCCATGGAACGGCTCGCCAAGCTTTTCGGCTCCCCGGCTCGGCTTAAGATGCTTCGCCTTTTTGTGTTTAATCGGGATATTGCCTTTACACTAAGCGAGGTTGCCGAGCGGACGAAGCTCTCTAAAGAAGCGGCGCGTCGCGAAGTCGCTGAACTTTGTGCCGCCGGCCTCCTGCGGAAGAAGGGCGCGCGTACTTCCGCGCACTATCAAGTGGACTCTCGATTTGAACACCTTACCGCCCTGAACGCTTTCGTCCGCGAAACAACCTCGGTACGCCCGCAGAAGATTATTGCGACCTTAAAGCGTGCTGGAGCCTTGCGGCTCATTGCGCTCTCGGGACACTTCACCGGCATATTGGAGCCGCAGGTGGACCTGCTTGTCGTTGGCGACCATCTTGAAGAGCGCGCACTTGCGCACGCCGTGCACACCCTTGAAGCCGAACTTGGGCGTGAGATCCGCTATGCCTCATTCGCAACGCCGGATTTCCGCTACCGACTCGGGGTCTACGACCGCCTTGTGCGAGACGTTTTTGACTATCCACACCGCCTCCTTATAGACAAAATTGGGCTCTAAAAATGCTACACTTTACTATAGGTGCTCGCATATTAGTAGCCGCATAATACAAAGTGTTATTTACTATGGTGTTCACTACCTGGGCGGATGTCCTTAGCCAGTCCTTTCAGAACCTTTTCTATGGATTGGTGGCGTTCATCCCCAATTTAGTCGTTGCAGTCATTATCTTCATCATCGGCTGGCTGATCGGCATCGGTCTCAGTCGCGTGGTGGCGCAAATCGTGGATGCGCTTCGTGTTGATCAGGCACTCAAGTCCACGGGCTTGGAGCGGCTTGTGTCCCGCGCGGGCTGGCAGCTCAACACCGGCAGGTTCCTCGGCTTCCTCGTGGAGTGGTTCTTCATTATCGTCTTCTTGGTCGCGGCGCTGGATGTGCTTCGGCTCACGACGGTGAACCTCTTCATCAGCGAGGTCGTGCTGGGGTACCTTCCGCAGGTTATCGTCGCGGTTTTGATCTTGCTGGTCGCGGCAGTCGTCGCGGAAGCGGCGGAACGCGTCGTTGTCGGCTCGGCGAAAGCGGCGTCTCTCCATGCCGCTGGCTTCCTCGGCAAGGTGGCGCGCTATGCGATCTGGGTGTTCGCGATTCTTGCGGCGCTGGCCCAATTAAACGTTGCGACAGTGTTCGTGCAGACGCTCTTCACGGGCGTGGTTATCGCTGTATCGCTCGGCCTCGGCCTTGCCTTCGGGCTTGGCGGCCAGTCCTCCGCGGCCCGCTACTTGGACCGTCTCCAGTCAGAAATCAAGGACTAGTTTCTCCTTACAAAACCGCCCCGCTCCCGCGGGGCGGTTTTGTGCTATGCTACAGATATGAATATGATAACGCTTCCGAGAAATGCCTATAGTGAAATTTTAAGACGCCAGGCGCGTGT
>CAYHGO010000004.1:0-16018 GCA_964356215.1 uncultured Candidatus Saccharibacteria bacterium
TTGCCGGTGATAAAGGGGAAGAAAAAGGAATCGGCGACCAGAAGCGGCGTAAGCGGGATAAGAAAGAGCGCGCTAATCGCGACCCATCTCGCTACATGTTTCGCCGTTCTTTCATGCTGCATATTGTGATAATGATACCACAAAGTTGCTATGCATTCTGCATTTTATAAAAATAGGAATTGCTGTTTTGAAGCAGTTCTTGCGGCGTGCCGCGCTCAACGATATGGCCGCGGCTAAGGACAAGGATGGTGTCAGCCTCGGCAACCGTTGAGGGACGGTGCGCTATGATAAAGACGGTCATCGTGCCGTGAAGCGCGCGAATGGACTCATGGATAAGCTTTTCGGATTCGTGGTCAAGCGCGCTTGTCGCTTCGTCAAGAATGAGCAGTTTCGGACGGCCCGCGAGCGCGCGGGCGAGCGCGATGCGCTGGCGCTGGCCGCCCGAGAGCATCACGCCGCGATCGCCGGTTATTGTCGCGAATCCCTCCGGCAATCCCATAACGAAATCATAGATGTTCGCCTGCTTCGTCGCGCGTTCAATATCCTCTCTTGTCAGCGCCTCATTGTAGAATTTGATGTTCTCCTTTATCGTGTCGTTCAGCAAGAATACATCCTGTGAGACATATCCGATGTGTGTGCGCCACTCCTGGAGTGCGATGAACTCGCTCGGAATGTCGTCAAGCAGAATCGTCCCCGCATTCGGCTTGAAGAGCCGCAAGAGGAGGTCGGCAATCGACGTCTTCCCCGCCCCTGACGGTCCGATAAGTCCGACCGTTTCTCCGGCAGTGATGGAAAAAAACACTTTGTCCAGCACTTTCTTTCTTTCATGGTATGAAAAGGAAACATCTTTGAAAACAAGCGCTTTTGTGAAAGAGAACGGCCAGCCGCCTTCTGCCGACTCCTTATGCAGGTCAAGATCGCGCTTGAACGCCGCGATGTTCTTCACATACGGCAGAAGCGAACCTATGGATTGCATACTGTTCTGCCCTGACTCAAGATAAGTGAATATTTTCTGTATCAAATACAGCGATGCAGCGAACGAAATGATGCTGAAGCTCGGGTCGTGATACGTCAGCAAAAACAAAACGACGACGAGCACGACTGCAGATGGCTGAAAGAAACTTGAACCGAGTGTGCTCGCAAGCGATTGCCGTATGGAAAGGTGACGCAAGAGACGAATGTGCGCAACCCCCTTCGCGATGGCAAAGCGTTCCGCGCCGGCCGCTTTGATTGATTTCATCCCTATGATGTGTTCGTTGAGGAACTGCGCGAACTGCTTCTCCACTCCCGCAGTCTGGTGCCCGATGCGCCGCGCGCGCCGTACCAGGGGACGCAGGAGAAACAGCAGAACTGCCCCGCCGCCAATGGTGTAGATCGTCATCACGGGGGAAATATTGATCGCCACCAGCAGATACATAAGGAACCCGCTGAAGGATTGGATTGTTTGGGCAACGGAACCCAAGAGGCCGCCAGTCTGCTGCACGTCGCGCACGAGCGTGTTATGCATCATCCCTATTTTCTGTTTCAAAGAGAATGACCACGAGGAACGGAGCGTCCGCCGTAACACGTCCTCGCTCTCCCTGCCGAGGAAGTCGGCGCCGATCCATCCCTTGATATACCCGAATGCAACGACCGAAATCGCCCGCACGACAAAAAGGAAAAAGATGAATGCGAGCAAATAGCGGAAGCTGAACGGAATGTGAAAGAAAGAGAAAAGCCCTTGTATCGTCCTCGTTATGAAATCGGTGGCCGCGCCGCCGCCGCCGATGAAGAATGAGATGAGCGGAACGACCGCGTTGATGCCGATACCCTCTAAGAGGGGGCTCAATATGCTGAATAGCACCAGCGCCGCCACATGCCAGCGATATTTGCCGAACGCGCTCCAGAGCGTCTGCAGAGTGTCTCTCATACCCGTTGTATCCACTATAACCTGCACCAGCCGCCAAAAGAAACGGCTCCCCGGAAGGGAGCCGCGAAGTCGAGTCGCGCGTTACCGCGCGATCAGCCAAAGAGGTAGTCTTGGGGCAACTCGCGGTCTATGAGAGTCAAGAACTCATCAAGCTCTTGGACCGGGATGCCGATTTTTTCAGCCACGCGGCCGAGCATCCCGTCACTCCGCGCGATGAACGGGGACACAGGAGTCCCCTCACTGTCATCGCGGTTGTAACGGTCAACTTTTCGAAGCATTTCGGCTTTACGTTCGTCAGTCATCGCAACACTCCTTTGTTGTGCCGCGGAGCGGCGTTTATGGGTACGTCCGGGGACAACTATATCACATTATCTTTTCTTTGCAATAAGCGCGGGGCGGAGCGGGGTTGCGAAGGCGATGTTGCGCGCGGCGCGCTTGCCGAGAACAGCGCGATAGTATTTGGGCGCCATACCGGCGCCTGGCCGGACGGAACGCACATTCTCGCGCGTGAAGCACTCCCCCTTCTTCATGTCTTTGACGACAAAAAGCGACCTGCGAAATATAACCATTTTCTTTTCATCCGCGCTCTGCTTGTATGAAGGCTTTCCCATGGCCGCTTCTACTGTTCGTACCGAACGCACCAACGCCGCAAATTCTTCCGGTTCCAGCGAGAAGATCGAGTCCGGTCCGCCATCGGCGCGCTTGAGCGTCATATGCTTCTCTATCACGCGCGCGCCAAGCGCGACCGAGGCGATGGCGCTGTCGTTCCCGAGCGTGTGGTCGGAGAGCCCGACCACAACGCCGAAGCGTTTCCGGAGGTCGGGAATATTCAAGAGATGCATATCTTCGGGGCGCGCCGGATAGGAGCTCACGCACTGCAGAAGCACGATATCGTTCGTGCCGAATTTCCGCAGTGTTTTAACAGCGAGAACGAGCTCTTCAAGCGTTGCCATTCCGCGCGACATAATAACCGGCTTTTTTGTTTTTCCTATCGCTTCAAGAAGCGGAATATCAACAACCTCGAACGAAGCTACCTTGTATACCGGCGCGTTGAGCCGCTGCAAGAATGTAACCGCTGTCTCATCAAATGGCGTAGAAAAGCAGATAAGACCCCTCTTATTCGCGTGAGCAAAAAGTTTTTTGTGCCATTTCCACGGTGTATACGCGTCGCGATAAAGATTATGGAAGGTTTGTTTCTTTCCCTTCCAGGTGAGTACGAAATCCGGCGCGTCAGAATCGATGGTCATTGTGTCCGCTGTATAGGTCTGAAGTTTCACTGCATCAGCGCCCGCATCTGCTGCGGCATCTATTATTTTCAATGCTCGCTTGATGTCCTGATTATGATTGCCGGACATTTCCGCAACGATAAACACCGGTTGTCCGGGTCCAATTTTCCTGTTTTCGATATTGATTGTCTTCATTGCGGTCATTATATGTTCTCAAGGCTAATGGTGTTATCTCCATACCACCAGGGGGCGAGGGTCGTCTGCATCGGTCGACGGCTTCTCAAATTTGGCACAGAGTCCGAGAGCTTGTGCGACCTTTTCAGAAGACACATTCCCTTTCTTTATCTCGCATTGGATTTTCTTTCCGGGAAGATATTCCTTAACGAACTGCCGAACCATCGGTATGGCCAGACCCTTCCCGCGCCATGCAGGAGCAATGGTGTAGGAAAGTTCTTGATATCCATCACACTCGTGCGAGTTGATCGTGCCGACCGCACTACCGTGTACTTCAGCCATACATATGACGATACCTGTATCGCCGCCGAGTACCTTTGTAAGCCATGCAATATGGCCTGACCGTTCAAGGAGGGCCGTACTTCTGAAATTCAGGCGAGTCGTCTCATCGTTGCGCCATTCAAGTAGCATATCAGCATCATTCATACGAGCCGGGCGCAGTTGTATCATGATATTCTGCGATATACCAGTGCGAATCCCTCTGCGGCATGAGATCCGGACTGTCCTCCCCGCACGCGCGCGAGCGCCTCAAGATATTCTAGCGAGCGCGGATGAGGAAAATCTCGTATCTCGGAAGAATATTCGCGCATGGCGTCTACTTTTTTCTTTAACTGCTTCTCGGTAAGTGAAATGAATACATTTGGTCGAAAAGGATCGCGCACGAAGTTCCACTCGCTTGAGGACGGTACCTCAAACGCACGAACTTCTCGAATGTTTGAGTGGGCTATTGGCCGTATAACCGACTCAACCGCCCGAGAAACGGTCGTATGATCAAGATTGACGTCCCCCGCGTGGTGCGTGTATATCAGCGTTGGGTTGTAACTTTTGATCACCTCTTCCAGTAGATGCATGATTTCAAGCAGTGATATCGCGTCGAAACGCTGGTCGGGCAAGGCGAGCTGGGAGTAGGCATTTGTGCCAAGCACTTCATGGGCGCGCGCAATATGCGAACGCAATGTTTCTTGTTTTTCTTTTACTTCTTTAGCCGAAACTCCGGCGCGTGCCGCTATGCCCTCGCCTAAAATGAGTACGCGCACGGTATCGCCGTTCTCGCGATGATAGGCAATCGCACCACCGCATCCCAATACTTCATCATCGGGATGTGCGGCAATCACGAGCACGGTATTTTTATCAGCAGTAGGCATATAGTTATGTTGGTTGCTTCATCATACCATCTGCTGTGACAAAACCGTTTTTCAACGACACATTGCGAAATTCAACCCGCACACCATTACTCTCTACAAAAGCGTTCGGGTATCCCGGAGCGTCAAGCATCCTGATAAAATCATACAGCTGGCGCGCGTTCAAGCCGGCCGGGATGTTGCTTTCTTCCGGCTTACGACGCCGGAATGCAACGGATTTCCCGCGCTGTGGACGCGGCTTCGGCTGCTTCTTTATAATTTCGGTCATCATGGAGCATACACGGTGAGCCAAAACATAAAAAAGTTCTTCGGCACTTCCAGAAGAAAGATCGAACAGCTTCTTCAGATACACCGGACCGGTGTCCAGACCAGCTTCAACTCGGATGGCTGATATCTTCGTTTTATATATACCCCGAATGATCAAGTTCTGCATCGGGCTTCCTCCGCGACCAAATGGCAAGTCAGTCATATGGAATACGACACATTCAAAATGCTCATAGATCTCGGGCGGGATGATCCACGACCAGTGCGGAAAAAAAACATACCGCGGTTGTAGTTTCTTCAATCGTTCGTATGTGAGTCTTGTTTTATCAGTAATGAGTACTTTGCGATACCCGCGTGGCGGCTTCCAGCGTCTACATGCAGAAATATTCCAAGGATGGATGGTGGCGATAATAATTGTTTTTTGCATACTTCTTCATCTATCCGATATGGAGCACCGAAGGCCGTGGGAGCTTAAGCCGCTCAATTTGCGCTGTAGAACGAGAGTTCTTTGATTCTAGATTGTATATATATCTCTCTTTGCGCTTAATATTCCACCCGTGGGTATTCACCACGAGATCCCCCTCTTGGGGAGTCACTAGCTTCGCTGATGCCGAACCGGGCCATAATATCTGTTGTGCGGCGATGGTCCCCATTTCTTCCATTCCCGCATTGTCGGGATCCTGGAGCGAATCGGCCGCAAGCACGAATCCGGTGTGTATAAGATGTTCAGTAGACCACAATGCATACGTGTTCCATGGGATCTGGAGACCGCTCGCGTCCTCTATCAATACACTCTCTCCCGACGGCGCCTTGAAATCATGCGGGAGGAGGCGTGCACCAACAACAAGTGTCCGCTCGTCACAGTGCGACTGAATGAGTGATACGAGCGACGGAGTTACCGGATATTCGCTACTTGCAAATAGAAGGAATTTCACTTGATGTTCTGCGCTTTTAGAAAGAATTGCGTTTGGTGCGTGTACGACCTTGCCCCACGGCGCGACAAGAAATGCGGTTATCTCTGGATACTGCTTGCGCATAAAATCAAGACTTCCTGAAAGGTCTGTTTCCGTGTCCACGGCAACATACACATTTTCTGCGGGGACAATGTTGAGTGCCGCGTCCACCCACGTCGCAAGACGCTGTACATCGCCTTCAGTCAGCCCCCAAAAACGCGTCGCTATGCCGAGCTTCTGATGCATGGGACCTTATCGTAGCATTTCCCACCCAAAAAAAAAGCGGCATGCATCTGGAAATAAAATGGTGTAAACTATTCTGTATGATGAATCTGCAAGGGAAAAATGTGCTCATTACTGGGGCGAGCAGCGGTCTTGGAAAAGAATTGTCGCTTTGTTGTGGAGAAGCGGGTTGTAACCTTATTCTTATTTCAAACCAAAAAGAACAACTTGAGTCGGTTGCAACAGAAATTCGTGGAAAATATACAGAGGCATCGATTATAACGTTCTGCATCGACCTTCAATATCCCGAAGAGATCGAATCGATGTGCAAAGAAGTGCTCCGCAAAAAAGAGCATCTAGATGTTCTCATTAACTGTGCAGGGATCATTATCCCTGAACGTCTCGAGAACGTACCGACAGAGGACTGGCACAAGGTGATCAATATAAATCTGACCGCTCCATTCCTGTTGGTCAAACACTTCACTCGTTCAATGAACGAAAAAAGTGAATCACCTCTCGTAGTGAATATCTCTTCCCAGGTCAGCAAACGAGGGGATCCTTATTGCGCGTCGTATGTCGCTTCCAAATTCGGCATGAACGGATTGACTGCCGCTATCAACGAAGAATATCGGGTCCACGGAAAGTTACGCGCTATCAGTTTCTGTCCCGGATCAATGGAAACACCATTCCTCGAAAGTGTTGAAGATCATCCCGCGATCGCCCCGAGACCCGGCGTGGATATCATGATGAATAGTGCGACGTCTGCACGAATGATCGTTGATATTATCCGCCACAGCGACCTGATCGACATCAGTGAACTCGTATTTCAGGCCCGAAAAACACAAATCTATAAAAAGGGCTTGTAGCCGCTCACCGTGCGATGGAAAATCGTACCAATTCAACCGCGCGTCGTGCGGCAGCTTGAGCTTTCGCGCGTGTAGTGGCAACAGCCAGTACATATCCGCCGCGCGACGGATGGCTTACGATTTTTTTTACAACGTCGCCTACCTTTACATACACATGGAAGCGCTTCACGCCGGGAACGGCTTTCGCCTTCTCGATGCCGCGGATGGTTCGGATGGTTCCTACTTCCTGCGGAAAAAAGAAACGCTGGCATACATATTTCATGAACTTCGGCTTAAGTGCCTTGAATTGCGGCGGGAGACCGAGTGCCATACGGATGACCTGTGTAACGATATCGACACCCGTCGACAAAGGAACTTGGTCGGTCGAGAAATATCCGCCTGAGAGGCGCGCCGCTATCTCGATGATGGCGGGACCTTTTTCTGTCCATACGACATCGCCCTTCACCGAACCGCGGGTAACCCCAAGCGCATTGGCGGCGCGCCGTAGCACGTCATCGAGCTTCTTCTTTTGAAGAACGCTTAAAGACGCGGGAAGGTCTCCCCCGTTTTCAATGACGTACGGCGCATACCGCTCTAAGTATTCATAATTGCGCAACGACAGACCAGTGGTATATATACGCCCGTCGTACACGATAGATTCGGTGCTGTACTGCGGGCCAGGCAAAAACTTTTCCACCATAACCCGGCTCGTGGGAGACTCTTTGCGCGACACGGCTATGATGTGCGCCAGATTGGTGCCAGAGGTGACTTTCTGTACGCCGCGCGCGCCGCGGCTGTCGACCGGCTTTACTACTACCGGGTAGCCGTACATGCGTGCGAATTGCTCGACATTTTTCGCGCTTTTGACGGGCGCGAATGCCGGTATCGGAATGTCATTCTTGGCGAACACACGCTTCATTAGGAGCTTATCGGATGCACGGCGAGCAGTGCGCAAGGTATGGCCCGGAAGCCCAAGCGCGTGTGCAACTGCGGCTACGGTTATCGGCACATCGCTCGCAAGCGTCATCACGCCGTCGATCTGCCGCACATCTCTACTGTATTTTTTAGCAAATCGCACATTACCTGATACGTCATACGTGCTCACCACGTCATGGCCATCCGCGTACGCGAACCCGGGTGCATTCGGATTTCCGTCTACTGCAACGACAAAGAGACCGAGTTTCTGTGCGAGCAGGATGCCGGGTACCTGTTCAACACCTGCGCCTACCATCAAGAGCGTCTTAGCCCGCAGAGAGCGGGGCACCCGCATCATTTTAGTAAATTGCGCGGAATGGCCGTATCAGGCGGCAGATTGACAGTGAGTTTCTTCCCTACGACCAATTCAATCTCCATGCCGGTAAAGAATCGTGCCGGGTCGATGAGCGGCTGCTTGCACACCAGCATCGCATGCGTCAGTTTAGTGCCGGCCTTGATGGATTTCACCGTACAGACCGCGACATGGTATGCATGCTTGGCCGCCTTCTCGCCTTCATGGATGTCCATTGAAATACCTCGTGTCGCCCGAAGCCGCCTCACCTTGAGTGCCATCTCGGAAAATTCGTGCGGCTCGAGGCTGATCATCTGATCCATACCGACCATCGCACGATTGATTGTAAAGTGCCGCTCGATCATGCACGCGCCCAGCACCGATGCTGCAACGGATATATCGATACCCGTTTCATGGCTCGAAAAGCCGACGGGCACTTTATAGCGGTCGCGATAATATGCGATTGTATCGAGGTTCGTCATACTATCCGGCGTCGGATACGAGCTCACGCAATGGAGGAGGACAATGGGATTTTTTTTCAGAATGTCTACGGCCTTGTCACGCTCGAGGGGAGACGCACCGCCGAGGCTCGCGATAACGGGGATTTTTTTATCCGCAAGCCGTTTCAGAAGCGGCTCGTTCGTGATGCTGTGACTCGGCAGTTTTATTATCTTTACGCCGATGTCGAGCATGAATTCAAGGCTCGGAATATCAAAGACGGAAGAAAAGAATATCAAACCGAGGCTCTCCGCATATTTCTTTAGCCGCCCATACACTTCCTTGGATAATTCTAAGCGTTCCCGCACCTCTCTCTGGGTACGACCGAGCGCCGGCGATTTTTCGAACGGCGCATCAAGAAAAGCGGCTGTCGCGAGATCCGCCGGGGATCTCTTTTGGAACTTCACAAAGTTTGCGCCCGACAGAGCCGCCGCGTGGACCATCTCCTTTGCCAGTTCCTCGCTCCCGTTATGGTTCAGTCCTATTTCGGCGATGAGATAGGTCGGGAGGCCATCGCCGATCTCTATGTCGCCGTGGGGGGCAGGAAAGACGGTGCGCAGATTCGCGGTATTCATGGGAGTTATTATCAATTAAATCTAGACTTCAGCCAATCTTGACAGAATTTCCATATGTCTTGCGGTGGCGGCGGGTTCGGCGTGTCGGCCTTGCCGGGCAGGATCTTAACGACCTTACACCAATCCGGCACGCACGGAAGTGCAGGCACCTCTTGCCCGCCCGTCGTCTCGTAGGTGCCATTGTCCAGCACATAGTAAGTAACATTTGCGCGCGGCATCTGGCTCCAAGACGACAGTCCCATAAGGGCGTTGCCATCACCATCTATAACCACGATCTCTAGACCAGGTTGCGCCATAGAGAGGCCGACACCGACCGACAATGCCTCGCCCATGCCGTGGAGCAAATACAGGCATCGGTCTTCTTTATGGAAATGCACGGCCTCGCGCGAAGTAAGCCCATTCGCGAGCACGAAGAACGCATTCGGATGTGCATCAAGCAAATGGCGTATGGTGTCAGGTCGGTTATTCATTGATGTTTCCTCTCTCCACTACTAAGGCGACTATCTTCCTTTTTTCGGCACGCTTCGCGGCGCGTTCCAATCCGGCGAGCCCTTCTGTGTCAAAAGATATTGCCTCAATTTCAGTCGCGGCAAGAAGCGGCTTGGTGATGCGCCCCCATTCCTGATGTTGAATCTCTTCCCACGGCAATACGCCGCGATCAGACACCACAAGCAGTACCCCTTGTTTGTATAGGGAGAAAGTACCGAGGAGGGCGTCAATGCTCAATCCAAGACCGCTGTTTTGCATCAGTATTGCCGGACGTTTTCCGCCAAGCCGAACTCCAAAGGCCATTCCCACAGCATGATTCTCACGCGAAGCGAAGTGCCACATCGTGAGCGCCGGCAGGATACGGCGATAGACGCTGTCCGGTACGGCCGCCACCCAATCGCACTGACGTTCAAGGCACGCAGCAAACTCTTCAGCCGTCGCTTTCTGATCGAATAGTTCCCGCTGTTTCGTATCCCGTCTCATGTAAGGATTTCGGCTACCGTTGCGTTCAATGATGCCTCATCTATTATCCCATGGCTCACGCCGGGCAAGCCTTTGTCTTGCAGGATCCGACGAACGATCTTTTCCTGATTCTCCGCGGTCGGAGCGGGAGCAAAAGCGTCGGAGCCGATATTTTTGCGTAGCCAATCTGACATGACTTCAAGCGCCTTCGCATCCGTCGCAATATCTTTCCCCGTCATTCGGGATATGACGGCAGCAAGGCGGCCATCGTATCCTGCTAGATTGTGCCGTAACGCATATGCCGTCAGATGCGCGTTCAAGAGTCCGTGCGGCAGGTCGCAATACTCGGCGAAAGCAACCGAGAGCGTATGAATAAGACCAGTGCGATTGTGCGCGATGGAGATGCCGCCATACAGAGAAAGTGTCGCGAGGTCGTTGCGTATCTCTTCTGGTGTCTTTTCGGAAAGAATATGCCCAATTCGCTTCCATGCAATCTGTAAACCTGCTTCTGAAATAGGGTCAATTAGGCGGTTGCCAGATGTATTGAGTAGCGCTTCCAGACAGTGGGTAAAGGCATCGAGCGCGGTAGCCAATTGAGCGTGCGCAGGCAATTCTTTTAACAACCCCGGGTCTACGGCCGCTTGTACTGATTGCAGGGATTGATGGCTCAAGGTGAACTTTCTGCCGGTTTTACTGTTGTTTATCACGCAGTAGGGCGTCACCTCGCTACCGGTCCCGCAGGTCGTGGGGATAAGAAACAACGGAAGGGCTCCCCGAATCGTGGCTGGCCCGAACTCGTACTCCTCTATGGAACCGCCCGAAACATACAGCAGAGCGAGTGCCTTCGCGAAATCAAGCGTGCTCCCGCCGCCGATACCTACGACAGCTTTAATATCCTTGGGACAGCGCGAGAATGTTTCATTTATATCCGCCGAATGCGGTTCGCCGGGACTTTTCGTTATCATGTGGTACTCGGCACCCGCTTTGGCGCTTACATCATACAGTTCCTGCACATGAGTGTCTGCAACCGACGCGCTACGTACTATCAACACTCTCGCTTTGGGCAAGATGAGAGCGGAAATGGCGCCAACGCCAAAAAAGACTTTTGTCGGCAGAGTTAGAGGTGGCATACCGCAAGCATTTTCTCCCCGCGTTCATCATCGGTCAATGGGCCCCCTCTTTTGGAGCCGTATATCTGCATCGTCGCAAAATACTTCCCGAGAAGCTCCTTGAATTCTTCGAGCGAATATTCTTTCACGTGACAAGGCAGCACGGGGATATTCCCCATGCTATTCTGCGGCGTGCTACAGATAAACACGCCTTCGGGCTTCAAGATGCGCCGGATGCCTCCAAGAAAGTCGTCCACCGAATCAAGCGGAATATGTTCGATGATCTCCATGCCGACCGCCGCGTCGAACGATCCGTCTGCATAGGTGAAGTCGCAGGCATCCTGTACCTCGTAGGTGATGGCGCCAATCGTATTTTTGGCGACATTCTCCGCGATGAGCTCCGCGTTGATGTCCGCCCCGATAACGCGCGACACGTGCGGGATCAGGCACCGCGAACCGAATCCGTCTCCGCACGCGATATCCAACACCACGTCCGCGGGCTTCAAGAATCGGCTTGCGAATGTATAGACATCAAGTATGGAATTCGATACTTTGCTTGCCTTCTCGTCGACCATATCCTGCCGATCGAGCGTGAATATCTCCTTAGCGGCTTCTCGCACACCGAGGAGATATTCTTCCGAATAGCGCGGGACATCCGTGCAGATCGCAGCCTTGAATTGCTCCCGATGGTTCTCTATGAACGAAAAGAATCTCGCATATTGGATGTCCCATCCTTCGGGAAGCTTCTCTATCGCCGCATGCACGGCGTCAAGCAGTACGCGTGTGAATGCCTTCCCGGCGAAAAACGGCGTGAAGCTGTCCGGCATGGAGATATACTCCGCGCCTTCTTTCCTCATCTGTCCAAGCATCTTCCGAAGAAGTGCGGTATCCACAAAACAATGCTGCCCCATCACGTGAATCGCGACTCTGCCGCCTACGTGGTCTATCGCGCCCATGCATCGCTCGAGTACATTCTCCGCAGAGCCGAAATAACAGCGGACACCATGCTTCTCAGCTATCTGCTTGAACACGAGGTTTCCGGGATCTTCGGGGACGGCGAGCACGATGTCGGAAAGTTCCGGCATGGCCTTGAGCCTCTCTATGACGTGTTCGACGACGTATCTGCCGCCAACCGTCGCAAGCGAATAATCTACGCCGCCGCTCCAATTAAGGTGGTGCGCCTGTATGAGTCCGATAGTTTTCATATGTCCTCTATTCGAACAGCGCATCTTTTTCGAGCGTCTGTACGAACGAGGCTTCGCTCGGGTCAGTGTAGGTCTCCCTGATGTCCGAACGATGAAAGCGAAGTATCGCGTCTCCTTCCATCTTGAGCGGGAGCAATGCCGGCACATCTTCTCCGGCCACCTTTCCGACAACGCTCTCGTACTCAATTCCCGAGATGCCCACATCGGGTCGCAACAATACGAGCATATCTTTCTCGACGCGTGTCCCTTTCGAAATGGCTTGCTTGAGATACACACCACGGCGCGCCCACTGACGTTCGTCCGCCTCCCGCATGGTATATGAGCCCTCAATACCTGGGTGGGTCACTACCGTGCCATGCGGAGCTGGACGCTTGATGCCGTCACCCAGCGCCTTGTCAAAGTCCGCGCCGAACTCTTTGCGAAGCTCCTTGAGAACTTCTTTTCTATCCTGGCGAGCATCGATAGCGCGAATTCTTTGTATCATTGCACCAAACTCTTCGACCGACATCGAAAATTTGTCATCAAGCGAGCCGCGATCCTTTTTTGAGGTAACATGCTTCTCGATGATCGACGCCCCCATCGCGACCGCCATCAGCGGCACAAGTGCGCCCGCAGAGCCGTTATCGGAGTAACCGATGACGGTGTCAAAAGTTTTCCCGAGCGTGTTCATTGCCGAAACGTTCGCATCCTCAAAGCTGGTCGGATAGACCAAGACGCATTGCAGGAGTGCAATCTCGCGAGCGCCGTTTGAGCGAAAGATGTTCACTGCGCGCTTGACTTCTCCCATCGTCGCCATACCGGTTGAAGCAATAATCGGCTTGCCGAATTTCGCGATACTCTCCAGCAGCTGCAGATTAGTCAACTCGCCGGAAGCGTTCTTCACCGCCGGTACGCCGACTTCGTCAAGAAACGTCGCGGAACCGATATCAAATGGCGTACAGAGGAGGTCAATCCCTTTTTCGTCGCAAAGCACTTTCAATTTCGGGAACCACTGGTGCGGCGTTTCGGCCGTCTTGAAGTAATCGTAAGTACCTTTGAGGCCCGGGGTGAGCGGATTGATCAAACCATCGGCGGTGAAGAGCTGCAACTTGATCGCATCTGCGCCGACTGTTGCGGCCTGATCGACATACGCTCTCGCCGTCTCCCAATCATTGCCATGTGTGCTTGCAACCTCGAAAATAATATAGGTCGGGTGTCCCGGCCCGACGAGGCGCTTATTAATGCGTAGCATTTTCTGTGCCATATTCCTCGTATGTTACATCGGTCGTTCTTTTTTGTCTTCAATTGGCATGGGGCGATACGTGCCATTTTTAATCGCGGCGATGCCGCACGCTTCGGCGGCGAGACGCTTTTGGTATTCAGGAGTCTTTTTCACCTGCTCAAAGCGTTCGGCGAATGCCGGGTCATGCGGGATAAGTACCGATTCGGAGGAGACGGCGGTTGCCTTGATATCGCTTTTCATTTCTTCGAAGAATGCCGCAATACGCGAGAGCTGGTACTCGCTTGAAAGCAACAGAAGATTCTTCCATCCCTTTTTTTGCGCGAGCTTCAGCACCTGCTCTATAGACGTCCCTGTATTGATCGAGACCTCCTCGTTTATGATCCGTTTATCGGGAACTCCTAAAGCGTGCAATTCCTCCGTGTAGGTACTCGCAAGCGTTGGAGATGTTCCGTCTGCTCGGCGACAGGTGGTTACGAGATACGCATTCGGGTATGTATTTGCAAGCAGAGCAGCGGCCTCAACGCGATCGCGACCGCCCAACGTGCCGAAGGCGTCGCTTTCGTTATAGGTAGTCGTGCGCCAACCGCCGTCGTCAAGCGGCATGACCCCAGCAGAGAAAACAATAATAGCGTCGTGAATCATCGTTTTATGGTGCTCCACAGGCTCGGATTGATGGCGCCGTGATTCATGTGTTTGAACGCGTCCGTTATGTCGGATACCAGGCCGGCGGGAGCGGACTTCTCCACGATGCCAATGTCCTCAGTGAGCTGGACGAGAGTGTCAATGCCAAAGACGATATGGTCCGCGCGGCATGCGGAATTGACGAAGCGAAGCGCCGCTTCGGTCTGGGACAGGGAGTATCGCTTCGCAATGGCTATGAACTGCTCTAAATGCGGCCGCAGGTCTGCGAGATACGCCGGCAACTCATTCGGTTGCATAAGCAAGAGGCCTTGCAGGAACGGGCTGCGTGCAAAGACAGTTACATTATTTTTCTTCGCACTATCAAAAAAATCAGTGGAGTCCAAGCGCTGGTCAAACGCATTGTACGGCACTTGCACGTAGTCCACGCCAAGTTCGACCGCTTGCAGGGCCTCGGCCTCATCATAGACGGATACGCCGATATGTTGCACCAAACCCGCTTCTTTCGCACTCCGCATTCCCGCCACCATATGCTTCAGATAAATGTAGTGGGGCGAATGAAACAAATAGCCGTCAAGTGCCTTTATATGCAAGCGCGAAAGTGATTTCTCTATTTCCGCGCGCACGATATCGGCGGCCTTTGTCCCGTCGGGATACTCATTCAGAACATGCGGCTTCATTTTGGAAATGACGCGCACCTTACCCGCGAGCGAGCGTTCTTGCATCCACGCACCAAGCATGTCTTCTGCAGTACCATAGGCGAACGCGGTGTCAAAGGTGTCAATGCCCGCCGCAAGCGCGGCGTCCAGTATTGAAAACGATTCTTCCTGTGTCGGCTGACCGTGCGTATTGCAAAGACCGTATTTCATCCCAAGTTGCACTGTGCCGAGGACCAGTTTTTTATTGTCGGTCATATGTTTTTCTTAAATGCCTCATCCTCTTTCAGCGATTTCGCCAATCCTTCGTAGCCCGTGCCACCTTTGTTTATCTCTAGAAGTTCCGGATGTTGTGAAAGTAATGCGAGCACGTCATCTTTGGTAAAACGAGGGAAAGCCGGATAAAGTTGCTCATACACTTTTGTTACGAAGTCAAAATCCGCTTGTGTATCCACTGACCAATGCATCGTAGAATAATCGCCCTTGCCGCTTGTCCATTCTCTGTCAATGCAGAATAGTTCTGGATGATTGCGGATATATGGGGTGACGTGTTCGCGCTCCGACGGCAGGGACGCTTCCCGCGCCGCCTCTTCAAGCGCGGAAAAAGCAAACACTTCCGTATCAAGCCCCTCCGGATAATTAGAGGGTGCACCGCAATAATCCACCACATCTTGCGCCTTCTGAAAATGCATCACAACTTCATCAATGACCGCCGGATCGTGAAGCGGACAATCGCCCGTAAGCCGCACAACCACGTTCGCGTTCGCCTCCTTTGCCGCTTTGTAAAATCTGTCCAGCACGTCCCTTTCGCTCCCGCGGAAGACTTTGACGCCGCTTTTCTCGGCAAGCTTCGCGGTCGCGTCGTCCACTCTTGTGTCTGTCGTCGCGACGACAATAGCATCCAGCGACTTCGCGCGATTAACGCGCTCCAGCATCCGCGCGAGCATTGGCTCCCCCAAGATGGGCTTCAGTACTTTCCCCGGCAGCCGTGTGGACCCCATTCGCGCTTGGATGATTGCCACTGTTCTCATGACCGAATGATAGCATGCTAAAAGAGTTCAAGACCTTCGCAACACTTCGAGCGGGGTTTGATAATTAATT
>CAYHGO010000005.1:0-13838 GCA_964356215.1 uncultured Candidatus Saccharibacteria bacterium
ACGCCCTGCAGTTATTCCGGTATATTCCGGGGAAGAGGGATAGTCGGTATCTATTCCAAAACAAACGGGCGCTTACCCGGCTGAAGAAGAAAGGATTTATCACGTTCGTACAACGTGAGGGGAGATGGTATGCCCGCATAACAAACAAGGGCCGCCTCTTTCTTCTTGGAGAAGGACTGCAAGAGCACGTATTTCGCGCTAAGAACAAGCGCTGGGATGGAGAGTGGCGCGTGGTAGCCTTCGACATACCAGAGAAACGTCGTCGTATCCGCGATAGGCTCCGCGGCTATATGCACACATACGGATTTAAAAAGCTACAAAGTAGCGTATGGGTATATCCGCACGACTGCGAAGAGATTCTTGCGCTCATTAAGGCCGAGCTGAAGATCGGCAATGCAGTTCTGTATATGGTGGTAGATCAGATAGAAAATGACCGACACCTCCGCGAGCATTTCAAGCTCTCTGCTAGAGACTGACGCAATAATTCTACGGCCGTGCAAAAATAGGGTCAAATGACGTCAAGATGAATGAAGTTTCCATGTGCTCCCCCGTCCGCGTGGATGGTGAATTTCATTTGGGTACTATACACTGCTTCATTGAATAAAAACAAAACCCGCCTTGCGACGGGTTCGTCGAGGCGGATGCGGGTCACTTCTTCAGCTGAAGCTCGGTGAACTTGCAATGGATCGTCCAGTGCGACCCATCCCGATCGACGACGGAAAACTGCGGTGCGTGATCCTTGTAAATCCCACCCCCTACGACATGTAGCTGGTGCGGCATCAAGGCCAACGGCGACACAATGGACAGATTGATGTCAGGCCGGTGGGAATTCACTTTCCGTATATCCATCAGTCCCCATGCCGGCTTTCCTTCAGGAAGGAAAAGCATGAAGTCCCCCTCGACTCCGCCGAAGCCCAGAGGACGACCCATATCCACAGTGCGACCTTCAGCGTACTCTTTGCTGTATTTTTCCGAATCGAGAAGCCCTTTTTCTTTCAGATCTACGCCGTAAATGCTGAGCGCAATCCTGCGGACTATCTTCTCGCTTGGGTAATAAGAAACACTTTCCAGAGGGAGGAGAACATACTTTCCTGTCATCTCTCCCGTGTCGTGAATTTCGATGGTGTCCATCATGATTCTCCTTTCGGGAAACAGTCCCGTCCTGCGAGAACACTACTCTTTAGTCTCTAATTAGACAACCCTGATGTCCAGAAGGCGCAGGCGGACGGGAGAAGAGCGGGAGAAGGTGTCGCGCTCCAGGTGTGCGAGGAGGTGCGCGCGCGTGCCTGAAGAAATTTTTTCTGCAGCGCGCGCGATGGGGCCTTTAACGAAAAAGGTCACGGCATCAATCGTCCGACGACCTTCATCAACATCTAGTTTTATTTTCAGATGCTCATTCGCTTTTCCAAAATGTGAAATCTCTCTCGCAGTCACATTACGGAACAAGAACACAGGTTTTGGATTGCCTACTCCAAAAGGGGCGAGGCGCTCCACTTTTATCAAAAAATCCTCGATCGCTTCTTCAGGCGTGATGACGGCGTCGGCATGCTGGATGAATTCATCTTCTATTTTTTCTTCTTTCAGTTTCGCGTGCGCTTCAACAAGTCGGTCTTCAAGAAAAAATATTTCAGTATCAATGGCGGTGAAACCGCCTGCCGCCGCATGTCCGCCAAACTCTACGAATATATTTTCTGCTATGCGCATGAGCTCGAGCGCGTGCACGCTCCCGCCCGAGCGCACTGACCCTTTCAGCTTCATGTTCCCTTCTCTTCCCCATAAGAAGACCGGCCGTTCGTATTCGTCCGCGATGTTACTCGCGACGAGGCCTAAGAGCGCGGGCCGCCACTCGGGGTCTCCCATCGCAATTATGGTTCGAGGCTCACCACGTTCCCGCAGGCGAGAGCGCACGGCGCGTGTGATAGCACCCGCCTGCGCCTTCCGCTCCCTGTTCGCTTTTTCCAGTTTCTTCGCGAGCAATTCGGCTTCGTCCTCATTTCGAGTTGTGAAGAGGGTGAAGGCGTCACGCGCGTCGCCGAGCCGGCTCGCCGCATTTATGCGCGGTGCGATCATGAAGCCGACATCATCTTCGGTAAGCGCGCGTTGGTCGGCGCGCATCCCGCGCAAGAGTTTCTGGAGCCCGAGCCGGGGCGACTTGCGCAAGACCTTCAGCCCGTAAGTGGCGAGCAGGCGGTTCTCGCCCGTAAGCGGGACCAAGTCAGCGATGGTCGCGAGTCCGACCATATCCAAAAGCCACTTCTCCCAGCCGAGCGGCACTTTCTCATGCAATGTCGGCTCCGCGGCGAGCGTCGCACAAACGAGCTTCCACGCGACGCCGGAACCGCACAGCCCCTTGAACGGATACGTCTCATCCTCACGAGCGTTGGGATTAACCACTGCATATGCGGGAGGCAACACTATTTCCGGCCCGCCTCCGCTTTCAGCTTCGGCGTGGCGAGGCAGGTGATGGTCTGTAACAATGACATCCATCCCAAGCTCGTTCGCTCGGGTGATTGGCTCAATGTCCGTGATGCCGGAGTCAACGGTAACGATTAATTTCACTCCGCCCTCTGCAAGTTTTTCAATACCGCTTACATTCATCCCGTATCCCTCGGCATGGCGATGCGGAATATAATTTTCAAAATTCGCCCCGACTTTTTTCAAGAAGTCGTGCATCAGCACGCCGCCTGGAATGCCGTCGCAGTCATAGTCGCTCCAGATGGCAATTCTCTCTCCGGAGAGAATTGCCATCCCGAGCCGCTCTGCGGCGAGGGACATATCGCACATCAAAAACGGGTCATGCAGGTGCTCGTCGTAGGAGGGATTGAGAAATTTTTCAGCGTTTTCTTTTGTCAGAATTCCACGCCGCGCAAGCAACGCCGCAGTAAGGTCATCATAAGTAACGAGCTCTTCACGCAAAGCGTCGGTCAACGGGTCATGAAGCGGGAACATAAAAAGGTTGTAAGGAGTAGGTTATAGGTTGTAGAATGAAATGCAATGGAAGAATGTATTTTTTGCAAAATCGTTCGGGGCGAGATACCGGCCGAAAAGGTGTATGAAGACGAAAATTTTCTCGCCTTTCTGGACATACATCCACAATCTCCGGGGCACGCCCAAGTCATTCCAAAGGCTCACTATAAGTGGGTCTGGGATGTTCCGAATGTTGGGGACTATTTTGAGGTGGTGCGAAAAGTGGCGAGAGCGCAGCAGAAAGTGTTCGCCACCGAATGGGTCCTTTCAAAAATAATCGGCGACGAAGTACCACATGCGCACATCTGGGTCTTCCCAAGCGACGAAGCGAGGGGCGACAAAAATGATTTTGCCGGCAACGCCGAAAAAATCCGCGCACAGCTTGCAAAAATTTGAAACGCCAGCAACCCTCCAGGTGCCGGCGTTCGGTATTAATGCAAATGATGTCTCTCGAAGTCGTTAGCTGCGACGTTCCAGAGAAATCTGATGAGGATTGCCACGAGAGCGATTATAATACCTATCACCCCGGCCTGAACACGCCCAAAACCAAGGGCTCCCGTAACAAATCCAATTGCTAATGATACGATTCCCAACCAGAGCCAAAATCTCATCACGCTCTCCTCTGTAAGGTTCCATGCGGAAATATACTACGCAAACACCTTATTGTCTAACGCCTCGATGCCCGGGAGCGTGCCGTGAGCGAGGAATTGGAGCATAGCTCCTCCTCCGGTGGAGACGAAAGAGAAACGCGACAGGAAGCCGAGCCCCTCAATGGATGCAATGGTGTCGCCGCCGCCCACCACCGAGCGTGCGCCGGAGTCGGCGACGGCGCGCGCGAAGGCGGCGGTCGCTTCCACATATCCCTCTTCATACTTCCCCAATGGGCCGTTCCAGAGGATAGTTCTCGCTTTCCCTATAAGTGTGAGAAGAAGTTCTACAGTACGCGGACCATGGTCAACTATCACATCGTTTACCGCAACGGAATCCATCGGCAGGACAAGTTTTGGGTTCACGAGCAGTTTTTTAATGACACTTATGTCGGCGCTTGAAGCGAGCGACTTCCCTATATTCTGCCCCGAGGCCCTAAGGAAGTCGTGAGCGAGCGCGCCGCCGACGAAGACGTGGTCATACTTTTCCAGCAAGGTCGTGAGCACCGCTTCTTTTGTCTTGAATTTCGCTCCGCCGATGACTGCGAGCGCGGGACGCTTCGGCTTAAGCGCTTGCGAAAGTTCTGACATCTCCTCTTCAAGGAGAAGTCCGGCGAAGGATGGCAGGAGCTTCGGCACGCCGACGATAGAGGCGTGCATGCGGTGACAGGTATCAAAAGAGTCCTGGATGAATATGTCGGCGAGCGCGGCGAGCTCGCGCGCGAACGCGGGGTCATTCCCCTGTTCGCCCTTGTGGCGTCGCAGATTTTCCAGCACGAGGATGTCTCCCGGCGAGAGCGCGCGGACGGCCGCGCGCGCCCGCACTCCGACGGTCTCCGGGCAGAAAGTAACCTGCCTGCCGGCAGACAGGCGCCGCAATGCTTCAGCGACAGGCGCAAGCGTCTCGGTTCCCTTCTCGCCGATGTGGCTTACGAGCGCTATCCGCGCGCCGCGCTCGCATAAGTACCGGATGGTCAACAAGGCGCGCCGCAGACGATAATCATTGACGATCCATCCATTCTTTATTGGAACATTGAGCGGCGCCCGCACGAGTATGGGAATGTTCTCAAACAGTTTAATGTCACGAACGCCGCGCATTCTTACACATGGAGCTGCTTGATAAGCAGCGAGAAGGAGCGCGGATCGACCGAAGCATGCCCGATGAGAAAGCCGTCAATGCTGGAACTCGCCGCGAGCACGCGGATGTTCTCCGGCTCAACCGAGCCGCCATAAAGCACGAGCGAATGCCGGGAGCTCTTTCCGGGCAAAAGCTCGGCGAGCACCTTGCGGATATAAAGCGTCATTTCAGTAAGATCGTTCGGTGCGATGGCGGCGTCCGCCGCTTTCCCGATCGCCCACCAGGGCTCGTAGGCGATGATGACTTCCGCGCGTTCCTTGGGCGTGAGCGGTTCAAGCGCGAGTGTCAGTTCTTCGCGCACGAACGCGAGGTAGCGGCCCTCGCCGTCGCGCTCACGTTCGCCGATGCAGAGGATAGGCGTAAGCCCGTGCGCAAATGCGTGGGCGAGTTTCAGGGCGACGATAGAGTCGGTGTCGCCGGCGGCGCGCCGCTCGGAATGGCCAATAATCGCATACGCGGCGCCGGCCGCCGCGTAAACCTGCGCTGTGGCTTCGCCCGTGTGCGCGCCGCCGGTGGACAACGACACATCCTGCGCGGCGAAGGCGACCTTTGACCGATTCCGTGCCGCGAGCGCGCCTAAGAGGGGCGCGGGCGGCGCGAGCACGATATCAATCTCTGTCGCGCGCGCGAGCCGTTTCGCGAGCGCGAAGAGTTTCTTCGCCTTCGCAAGGTCCTCAACATAGGCCTTCCAATTAGCGACAATGAGCATTCTTGAATGATACCAGAGAAGTAAGGGGTAAGGGGTAAGTGGTAAGGTGTAAGGATGAAGGAGGGATTTAAGTCGCTGATAGTGTGGCAAAAGTCGATGGACTTGGCGGACACAGTCTTCCAGTTCACCAAGAAGTTTCCAAAAGAAGAACAATATGGACTCACGAGCCAGATGCGCCGCGCCGCGGTGTCAATACCGTCCAACATCGCCGAAGGAAGTCGCAGGACTAGTAAGAAAGATTATGTGCAATTTTTGCGAATCGCGTCAGGCTCGGCCGTAGAGCTCGAAACACAACTTCTCCTCGCCCAGAAATGGTATCCGACGGCCGTCAGTCCTGCCGCCCTACCTCTTTTGTCTGAAATTGAGAAAATGCTTTCCTCCTTGGTTCGTAGACTCGGCGAACAACCTAGTATGTAAGCCATTTTTTGTAGATACCAATACCAATCGACAAAGATCTTCCATCGAAGAGACAGCCCGCCACTGTGCGAGTTGTTCTCAGGGCCGACCCGCGCTTTTGTAAGCGGGCGGCCCTTTCCATTTTCAGAACTTACCCCTTACCACTTACACCTTACTCCTGGGTTACCGGGTGATGGCGTAGGTGCCGGGAACGAAGCTCCAGCTCCCGCCGGGGCCCGTCTGGAATACGGCGTTCGGCAAGCCGCTGTCGTAGGTGACGCTAGCCGAGTTTTTCAGCCGTATCTTGTAGGCGGTAACTTCCTTCAGAGAGATGGTATTTTCAAGCGGGATGAGTCCGTGCGCCGCGTAGGCGACCAAGGCGGAAGCGCTGTTGCTTAAGCTGAACGCCTCCTCGTCACCCCCCATTTCGGCGCTGTTGTTTTGGGAGATGAGGAAAACGAATGAACCGGGCGTTCCGGAATCCTGGAATGTCGCGGTATTTTTCACGAATATCTTACTGCCCTGCAGGCGGTTTGACGGGTCGTCGGCGATGACGGCCACATTGTTCGCTCCTAATGCCGGCGCCATTTTAACAATTGCGGAATTCTGGACGAGGATATTGCCCGTAACCCATATAGGGCCGTATACCGTTACGACGGCGCTGTTGCTGATAAACAGATTGCAAGGTATCTTCACCGGTCCAAGGTCCGTGCTTCCGGAAGGAATATCGTACGAACCGCTCGTGCAGACAGCCGTTCCACCGGCGACTGCCTCGTTCTCCCACGCAGTAATCTGCTCGTCCGATATCGGCAACGGGACGGTATTTTGGTCGGGATTGTCCGGGTGCGAGGCGCCGCTCACTGTCGTGTTAGTTGTGGCGGCGGCATAGTACGCATCTTTATCAATAAGCGTAGTTTCGGAAGAATGGCCGATGGTGTGGGCATAGACGGAGCTTGTCGCGTGGATGCCGTACACGAGCCCGCTCGGGCCGGCAGAAATGACGTCGCCGTAGATGTAGTTCTGGCTGGTGCCGATTACGGGACCGGATGAGAATACATTACCGGTTATCTTCGCGCTGTTGTCCATGAAAAATCCGCCGTTCCCGGCTTGTACTCCGTAATGAAATGAGACGACATCATTGCTGATGCCGATGTCGGCTTTCACTGTCTTTATAGCCGTCGGATTCTGGCTGTCCGGCATATACCCCGTCGCGGTAACTCGCTTCGTTTTTGAATCAATGGCGGAGACAACTATGGAGAATGTCCCGCCTCCGAGCGGCGTGCCGGTCTCGCCGGTATATGAAGGGTTCTGATTCAGCGAACTCACCGCCGCGTCCAGCGCGCCTTCGGCAATGGCGAGCGCCTCCGAAGCGGCGACCGCCGTTCGTTCTGCGCGGCCGTACGAGAGCGCATATCCCACGAGCGCGACAGAGACCGTCGCGAATATGCCGGCAAAGACGAGCGCAAGCAGTATGATGTATCCTCTCGTGAAGCGTTGCGGGATGGATGTCATGGCGTTGACGATACATTGCGCAGGTACCACTGTCCGGTAAGGCGGCTTCGCACCGTTTGCTCTTTGGAGAGCGCGCGCGTCTCCAGATCAGCCGCGACGCTCGTAACCTGTGTGAAATCGGCATTGTCATAGGTGAACGCGAGCGAGTTAAGCGTAGCGGAGAGCTGTTTTACGCCGGACGCGCGCGCGCTTCCCGCATTCGCCTCCGTGAGGCGATAGAGTATTGCTCCTGAAGTGTAGAACGCGACATAGTCGCTCATTTCCGGAATGATGTCCCCGGAACTGTCTATCGCAGGGAGCTCAAGAACGAGCGCCGTCGGTCCGGACGCGTATGCCGTGCCGGAGAAGTCGCGAGAGGCGAGCACCCGGCGCGCGGGAAGGACCGCTGCTTCAAGCGCGTTCATCGCAGTGCCGGCGGAGCCGGCCGTGGCGATGAACGCCTGCTGATAGCCGTAGGTCGCATTGAACAGGATAAAAAGATTCACCAGCGCGAAAAGCGCCATGGTCGTGATGGCGATGACGATAACGGTCTCTATCAATGTAAAACCCTTTCCCAATTTTCTTCCAGCTTCCAACTTCCAGCTTCTGGTTTCTAGAGTCATAGGCCGCCGATGTCGGTGATAAGCGTCGTGAGGGATACCGATCGGACGGTCTCGGCTCCCCGCCACGACACGCTCACGTCCACTTGTTTCGTTTTTGCGTCAAAGTCGGCAATCGCTACGGATGCGGAGCCGCTTGCGAGCGAACCGAGCAGGGGATGGGTAAAGGGGCCGCTTGGAGGCAGAATGTCGTAACCGGCCGCGCGCAGGGCCTCCAGCTCGCTCCGCGCTATCTTAAGCGCGAGGTCCTGGTCGCGCACTTCCCTGCCGTTTACGGGGAGACGCGAGAGGAGCGCTCCCGTCGCAACGACCGTCAGACCGATGATGCCGATGGCAACCGTTGCTTCAATCAGGGAGAAACCGCCGGCGCGGCGTGTGGTCATAGCATGTCAAATCGCCGAAGAAAGCGAATAGATTGGAGCGATCATCGCGACGGCGAAAATGCCAACCGCGATGCCGATGACGATCATAAGGATCGGCTCCACGATGGTGGAGAGGTCTTTTGTCTTTTGGCCGACGTCCTCTTCATAAAAATCGGCGATTTGTTTTAGCATCTCGGCGACCTTGCCGGTCTCCTCGCCCACATTGAGCATGTCGCTCATCAGGATTGGGTAAAGCTTCGCGTGTTCGGAAAATGATTGAGAGAGCGGTTCTCCCTTGCGCACATGTATCTCGGCTTCTTCTACGATGTTTGCGAATGCGCGCGCGTGCACGACTTCTCGAGTAATGGACAGCGCGTCCAAGACCGGCACGCCGGCGGAGAGGAGCGAAGAGAGCGTGCGCGCGGTGCGCGCGGTGTACGTCTCGCGCACAAGTTCGCCCACTACCGGCAGATGAAGCGCGACCGCGAGCACGGCTCTCCCCCCCGGCCTGGAGCGCACGAAAACGACGCCGCCCGCCACAAGCAGAGCGAGCGTCAGGAATACGAGAGTAGCGTGCGCAAGTATGAAATGAGACAGCGCGACGATGATGCGGGTGGCGAGCGGCACTTCTACCCCGAGCGACGTGAAGGTAGCGGTCAAGGTCGGCACGACGTAGATAAGCATGAGAATGCCGACGATGACGACTGCCGTCATGACGATCGCCGGATAAATCATCGCGCCCTTAATCTTGCGCGAGAGTTCTTCGGAACGCTCCATCTGAAGCGCGACGGCGGAGAGAGAACCGGCCAGAGAGCCCGACTCCTCTCCCGCGCGCGCCATCGCGACGAGGAATTCGGGGAACACTTTCGGGTATCCGGCGAGGGCTTCATGAAAGGATGACCCCTTCCGGACCGATTCGGACAGACCGACGGAGACCTGTTTCAGGTACTTGTTGCTTGATTGCCGTTCAATGATGGAGAGCGCGCGAGAGATGGAGAGGCCGGCGGAAAGCATCGCGGAGAGATTCTTGGCGGTGCGGATGATTTCGGTGCGCTTCACGCCGGTGCCGATCGTCAGATTGAAGCGGGAAAATACTCCGAGCGCGAATGCGCGCCGCTCATTGATGGAGACGACGAACCCGCCCTCCTTCTGTATCTGGTCGTACACCGCGAAGCGCGAGGCGGCCTCTATGTCACGCGTCTCGTCCGGTACTCCCTCTTTGCGTATCACAACGTTGAATTTCATATTATTCAGATATCGCGCGGAGGACTTCCTCAAGCGAGGTGATGCCGCGCGCGGCCTTGTAGAGGCCGTCCTCTAGCATGGTGAGCATGCCCTCCTTCTTCGCCTGCGCTTCTATTGCATCGCTCGTGCTCGCGTGCAGGATGATGTCGCGGATGGCGGGCGAGACCGCAAGCACTTCATGGATGCCGATGCGGCTCTTGTAGCCGTCGGCGCACTCGTCGGTAGGCACCGGCCGGTAAAAAGGCACGTCCTCCAGCGTCGTGCCCTTCTTCACCAGCTTCTCGTCGGCGAGCGCCGCAAACGCGGCGGCGAAGGACTCCTCGCGCGCGATCTTCGCGCGCGTCGTCGCGTCCACCGCGTATTGCTCCTTGCTTTCGCAAAGCCGACGCACGAGCCGCTGGCCGATGATGACGCGGACGGTGGAGACGAGGAGAAAGGGCTCCACGCCCATGTCAATGAGGCGCGGGATGGCGCCCGCCGCAGAGTTGGTATGGATGGTGGAGAGCACGAGATGGCCGGTCAAAGCCGCGTTGATTGCGAGCGAAGCCGTTTCGCCGTCGCGTATCTCGCCGACCATGATGATGTCCGGGTCTTGGCGCACGAGGGAGCGCAGGCCATTGGCGAACGTGAATCCTATTTGCGGGTTTACCTGCGTCTGATTCACCCGCTTCATCTGATACTCTATCGGGTCCTCCACCGTGGAGATATTCACGTCCGGCTGGTTCAGGATATCCAGCATCGTGTAGAGAGTGGTTGTCTTGCCGCTGCCGGTCGGCCCCGAGCAGAGGATGATGCCGGTCGTCTGGGTGAGCGCGTGGTGGATATGCTCCATATTCTCGCCGTGGAGCCCGAGCGCCTCCAGCGTGAAGCCCTCGCCGGTCTCCCGCAGAAGGCGCATGACCGTCTTCTCGCCGAAGAAGGTCGGCAGGATGGAGACGCGAAAGGAGACGCGGTCGGCTTCGGTCTCCATCTTGAAACGGCCGTCTTGCGGAAGGCGCTTTTCGTCCAACTTTAGGTTGGAGAGCACTTTGATGCGCGCGACGATGCCAGCCGCGGCCGCCTTCGGCAGGGTCATCGCGTCGTGGAGGATGCCGTCAATGCGATAACGCACCAGCACTTCGGTTTCCATCGGCTCTATGTGGATGTCGGAGGCGCCTTGCGAGATTGCGTGCCGCAGGAGAGTGTCCACGATGCGCACTATCGGCAGGTCCTCGGCCATCTTCTTCAGGTCGTCGCTTGAGAAGTCGCCGCCGCCCTCCGCGACGACGCGAATCTTCCCCGCCTCCGAGGAGATGATGTCGCCGAATTCGTCCTTGAGCGACTTCTGGTACGAAAGAAGCGAGTGCTTGATGCTTTCGGTGTCGGTCAGCCGCGCGAGAATCTTCAGCCCCGTCTTCTTGCGCACGGAGTCAATGGAGGCGAGGTCCTCCACGTCCAGCATCGCCACTTCCAGCGCGTTGTCGCTCTGCTTGTACGCGATGATGTTGTGCGTGCGAGCGATGGGCTCGGGGATAAGCGCGAGGACGTCGGCGGGGATGCGGTGCTCTTTCAGGTTTACGAAAGGGATGCCGAGCACGTAGGCCTGAATGCGCCGGAGCGCGTCCTCGGAGAGCGACCCGCGCGAGACAAGCAGGTCGCCGAGCGACTGCCCTTTCTCCTTCGCCTCCTTGGCCGCCGCGTCTATTTCCTTCTTGGCGACGAGGCCAGAATCGGTAATGAACTCCTTCAACTCCCCCTCCGAAACGTGCATATAGCTATAAGTATAGCGCGGGTCGCCTGTGGCGACCCGCGCTCTTCACACACGATGCGTTTTGAATGTTAGTGCTGCAGCTTATCTTTAATCAGTTTCACCTTAATCAGTTTCACCTTTTCGTTTTCGTCGTGAAGCTTAACGATAAGCGTTGCCCGCCGGCGGGCCTCTTGGTCATCTGGGTGCTGCTCAAGATTTGCATTTATCTGGTCTAACGCATCTTCCCATCCGACCTGTTCTACAAGTTTCTCAACTGGGTCTACCGGCGCACTGCGGTGGTATTCAGGTCTCTGATAATCTTCCCGTCCTTCTATTCCGGCCATGGTGATTTATATGCTAATGAAAGCGAGTAAGTGCCTGTAGTATACACCCTTCACGTCTAGGTAACGCAGTTGACGCGCGAAGCAGATTTGGTATACTAGAAATATTGAAACGTCCGCGATGCGGGCGTTTGTTACAAGAAGAGGTGCGACATACACAATCCATAACCAGACATACCATGATTGACTTAAAGACCATCAATGCAGTACTCGGGGAGTTTGAAGATAGAGGCATCAGCCGCGCAACGATGACTGAAGCCATTGAGAGCGCGATGTCGACGGCCTATAAGCGCGAGTACGGCAAGCGCGGACAAGTAGTGCGCGCGAAGCTGGACCTCTCTACCGGCACCATCGCTTTTGAACAAGTTAAAACTGTAGTTGACGACACTACGGTGAGATTTCCTGCGCCGGGAGAAGAATCTGAAGAGCATCTCGCCCTATACCATCCGCACAGCGGATGGTCGGGCGATCATGCGGAGCATAATTTAGCCGAGGGGGAACTCCCGCGCTTTGATTCCGAGAAACATATTCTTATTGCCGACGCCAAACTGATAAAACGCGGCGTGTCTGTTGGAGAAGAGATTATTTTCCCGCTTGAACCGCAGGATGATTTCGGCCGTATCGCGGCGCAGACCGCCAAGCAGGTCGTCATCCAGAAAGTTCGCGAGGCCGAGAAACTCTCCATGATGGAGGAGTTCAGCGAAAAAAAGGGTCAGATCGTGAGCGGCATCGTCCAGCGCATGGAGCGCGGCGCTATTTTTGTCGATTTGGGTCGTACAACTGGGATTATTCCTTATGAAGAGCAGATACCGGGCGAGCGCTATCGCATGGGAGAGCGCATCCGTGCCTATCTCTATGCGGTGGACGAAGGATTCCGCGGCGTGTACCTACGCCTCTCCCGCGCGCACCCGAAGTTCGTCATTAAGCTTTTTGAAATGGAGGCGCCAGAGCTCGCGGCCGGCTCCATAGAGGTGAAGGCTATCGCGCGCGAGCCAGGGAGCCGCACCAAGATTGCACTCGCTTCGCTTGACCCGCACGTGGACCCAGTCGGCTCTCTGGTCGGCCAGAGAGGAGTGCGCGTCTCTACCGTGATGAGCGAGCTCGGCGGCGAGCGCATTGACATCATTGAATGGAACGACAACGCGAAGGAGTTCGTGAAGGAGGCGCTCTCGCCCGCCACTCCGCAGGAGGTGGTGTTGGACGAAGCAGACCACCGCGCAACTGTCACGGTCTCCGAGGACGAGCAGTCTCTCGCTATCGGCAGAGGCGGCCAGAACGTCCGGCTAGCGGCGAAGCTCACAGGCTGGAATATTGATATCGTTTCATCCGGCGCCGAGATTTCCACAGAGCGAAGCGACAATGGAAATCCAAGTGCAGTTGCGTCTGCGCAAGCTACCGGCGAATTCACTGAGGATGATCCTTCCACCGAAGCGGGCGTGATGCCGAGCGAGAGTGCTGAAATAATTACCGAAGAATCTGTAGAGACGACCGCACTGTCGGCCGAAGAAGAGCTCACCGAGCTCCCCGCCTCGGACGAAACTGCCGCGGATAAGGAGGAAGACCGCGACAAAGCGAAGGATGAGTAATATAATCAGCGTATGAATTTACTGCACGACATTGACCCGGGGACGAAAGAAGAGATGAACGTCATCATTGAGATACCGCATGGCTCACAAAATAAATACGAGATTGATAAAAAGACCGGCCTCATCAAGCTAGATCGTGCGAACTATTCCTCTGCCGCATATCCGTTTGACTACGGATTTATTCCCCAAACTCACTGGGATGACGGCGATGCACTCGATGTCGTTTTTCTCTCAACATTCCCGATCCCTTCGGGAATCCTCGTGAGCGCACGCCCCGTCGGCTTTCTTGATATGAATGACAGCGGAGATGAGGACCAAAAAATCATTGCAGTCCCGACAGAGGACAAGCGCTGGGATGACGTGCAGGATCTGAAGGATATTAACCAACACACGCTCAAAGAGGTCCAACATTTCTTTGAGACGTACAAGAATCTTAAAGGCAAGCCGGCTGAGGTTACTATTCGCGGATTTAGGGGTCGTGAGGAGGCTGAAGCCGCCTTTCTTCGCGCGCGGAAGATGTACAACGATGGAAAATAATAAAGACAACGGGAAACCGCAGATGCCGACCCCGGAGAAGGTAATCCCTCCCGCATATCCAGAATCGCCA
>CAYHGO010000006.1:0-8189 GCA_964356215.1 uncultured Candidatus Saccharibacteria bacterium
ATCAAGACAACGTCAGTAGCATCACCGAGAGCAAAGGCCGCATCGTGCAGGCGCTCTTCGGCCTCGTGCTCGTCCTCTCGCCCGTCCTCGTCTTTTCCATCATCAACCCAAGCATCTTAAATCTCTCCCTCAACCTCCCCCCACTTGAAACGAAGTCCGGTCCGCCGGCAACTGCCCCTGCACCTAAACCGGTATTGGATACAAATTCCCAACTGTACCCTTGTGCGCCAGATACTTGTGCGGCCGTGCGAACTGCTTGTCGTACTTCTGCTTTTACTACAGATGTGGGTTCTTATTATAAAGTTAGCTCAGATGTTGTGTGCGTAAGGTCAGACGGTACGATTGACTCGAAGGGTCGAACTGATTCTTGGTTAAATAGTTCATTTGGGTGCATTGCGGGCGAATCACTCAATGTTAATTGCACCATATCCAAAACAACAACACCATAGCTATGCGACGAACCCTTACCATCACCGCCATTGTGATAGTAGCTGTTGGGCTCGGGGTCTGGGTCTACTTCTCTTTCTTTGTCGATTCCGCAGACATCATTGTCGCCCCGGGCGGGAGCGCGACTCTGCCGGTCGCGGGGCAGGGAACATTCCCCACCGAAGAAACAGTTGGGGCGACCACTACTCCAACAAATGCTCCGACAGTAGTTTCGGCACGGTTAATAAAAATAAGCGCGGGGCCGGTCGTGCCGGGCGTAGCCGTCACTAACAGCGCGGCCGCTTCTGCCAGTTCTTCTCCGGAAACCATCGTGAGCTATATAGAACGCCAGAGCGGCAACGTGTACACCTATCTCGTCCGCACACAGACCCCCACCCGCACGAGCAATAAGACCGTCCCGGGTATCCAGTCGGCTGTGTGGCTCCCTGACGGCTCTCTCGCTTTTGTCCGCTATCTCTCCGGCGAAGATTTTTCTACCATCAACACCTACGCGCTCCCCGCGACCGGCGCCGGCGGATTCTTCTTATCACAAAACCTCTCCGACCTCGCCGTTTCATCTGCTGGAATTCTGTCTCTCGCCTCTGGTGTAAACGGCTCGGTCGTCTCGCTCTCGCGCACCGACGGCACGCGCTCTTCTGAACTCTTCACGACGCCGCTCTCCGCGATACGCGTATCCTTCGCCGGGAAGAATCAGTATTTGGTGTACACCAAGCCCTCGGCCTCCCTTGAAGGCGATGCCTTCCTCGTAGACAGCGCCGGCCGCTTCTCGCGCATCGCCGGACCGAAGAACGGCCTGGTGGCACTCGCGAGCCCGTCGGGAAAGTGGGTGCTCATAAGCTCCGCGAACGGTTCGGCTCTGCAGATGAAACTCGTGAACGCGGCGACGGGCGAGGCGACGAAACTTCCCGTAGCCACCATCGCTGATAAATGCGTGTGGACAGACGATGACTCCGCGCTTTACTGCGGCATACCGATGAGTCCGCCCTCTGCGAGCTATCCCGATGACTGGTACCAGGGGGCGGTACATTTCTCCGACCGCCTATGGCGGATAGACGTCGCGGGCCGCTATGCGCAACTCGTGCTGGATTTCACCAAAGAAACGGACACCGCGCTGGACGCGCAAGCACTCGCGCTTAATCCTTCGCGCACGACGCTCTCCTTTGTTAATAAAAATGACGGCTCGCTTTGGGTCTATTCGCTCTAGCTACCTACTACCATTTTGAACCTATAGCATAGATTTGGTATATGACTTACGACTGTTCTAGCTTGCGACGAACGTAGAGCTCTTGCACCGCGCCCGCGAGGTTGGTGGTGACGAAGTAGAGCGCGATCGCGCCGGAGGTCGTGTAGGAGATGACGCCGATGAGGAAGGGAAAGACATACTTGAGCTGCAGGCCCATTACTCTCTGGAAATCATTCTGCATGCTCTTTTCGCCCGACGGCTTCATTGTCCCTCTAAGCGCCATATGCGCCTGCAGGTACTGCGTCGCGCCGGCGAGGACGGCAAGAAGCAGACTCTTTCCCGCGACAGAGATGAGTCCGAGGAATTCAAGCGTGGTAGAGTCGGGAATCGGGGTGAGCGCGTAGAGCCGCGCGGTGTTTATAGTAGAGAACGGCTCGTTGAAGAAAACCCAGTAGAGAGCAAGAAGAACGGGGATTTGAATAAAGACCATCAGGATACTCGCGAACGGATTCACCTGCGCTTCGCGGTAGAGCGCGAGGGTTTCCAATGCCTCCTTTTCTTTGTCGCCCTTGTGTTTTTCTTTTAATTCCTTAAGCTTCGGTTCCAATGTCTTCATCGCGCGCTGAGTGCGCGCCGCCGAGAGTGAGAAGGGGAGCAATATCAATCGTATGATGATGGTGAGTAGGACAACGGCAATGCCGACATCCCCGCCCGGCACAAACGCGACAAGCGCGACAAGCGCATTATAGATCGGGTCGTAAAAAACGGCGTTGAAGAAAGCGGTAATCACGAAAGAATATTTTTCAGTTCTGCTTGAATGTCCTTATAGCTTACACTACCCGCGCTCGCTTTAGGGAAGACGAGAAGAGCAGGCGGCAAAGGGAGCGTCTGAAGCGCCGCGAGGACGCGGCGCTTCAGACGGTGCCGCGCGACCGCAAGGCGGGCGACTTTCTTCGGTACGACAACCGCGTACCCTTCTCCTTCCGGCGGAATAAGTATCGTAAGGTGTACCGATGAGAATCGGTCTCCTTTAAGCGCGGAGGGGAATAGTTCCCGAGGAAACCGCTTTCGGCGCGGAAACACGGTCCGTTCAGGAGGACAAGCGTTTACGGCCTATCCTGCGCCTCTTCCGCACAATTTTACGTCCGGGGGCGGTTTTCCCCCGCGCGCGGAATCCGTGGGTCTTGGCTCGTTTCCTCTTTTTTGGCTGATATGTCCTTTTTGCCATAAAAAATAAAAGATTAAGTTATGCACATGATACTAACAGGTTCTCCACGAAACTCCAAAGATGCCTTTCTTTCCGAGTCGGCGTATACTCCAGACACTATGGACAAGGGAAACCCGCGCGAACTCTGGGAATATGTGCTGACGCAGGTTGAGCTCTCCATTTCTCCGGCGAATTTTAACACGTGGTTTCGGAATAGTTTTATCGTGAAGGTAAGCGAGGATGGGGTGATTCATCTCGGGGTGCCGAGCCAGTTTTTCAAGGATTGGTACCTGAAAAAGTTCCATTCCCTGCTCCTGAAGATCATCCGCGGCATCTCATATGAGTTCCGTAATATTGAGTACCTTATCGTGAAGGATGAACATCGCAAGCCCCTAAAAGAGAACAGAAACGCGCGCGGGGCGTTAGAACTTCCATTGGATGAATTTTACATTAACAAGAACGATAACTTGAACCCGCGCTACACTTTTGACACCTTCGTCGTCGGGTCATTCAATGACCTTGCGTACGCGGCGGCGCAAGCGGCGCTCGCGCGCCCCGGCATCACGTATAACCCGCTTTTTGTCTACGGCGACACCGGCCGCGGTAAGACCCATCTTATCCAGGCCATCGGAAACCAATTCAAGAAACAGTACTCGGGACGGAAAGTATTTTATCTCACTTCGGAAAAATTCGCGGTGGATTACACCGATTCAGTACAAGCAGGAACCGCGAACCGCTTCAAGGATAAATACCGTCAATACGATTTACTCATTATGGATGATGTACAATTTCTTTCAAAGAAAGAAAAGACACAGGAAGAGCTTTTCCATCTCTTCAATACCCTTCATGACACGAACAAACAGATTATTTTTTCCTCTGACCGCGCGCCGGTGGCTATTCCTGACATCGCTGAACGCCTTAAAGGGCGTTTGGCGAGCGGTATGGCAGTAGACATCGGCGAACCGGATTCTGAATCGCGCATGGCTATCGTCCAAAAGAAGGCGGCAGTGCACGGTATCATTCTCTCGGTAGAGGTTGTGGAATATGTTGCCACGACTGCACGCGGTTCCATACGCGAGCTTGAAGGTATGGTTAATAGCATCATCTGCCATGCTCAAGTAAAAGGAAGTACGCCAAATATTATTGAAGTGCGTCAATCGCTGCGCTCGTTTACCCGGCCGCAGAAGAATGTTTCTATTAAAAATGTGGTGGATAAGGTCGCTGAATTTTATGGTATTGACGAGGAAAGTATCTATGAAAAGACGCGGCGGAGGGAAGTGGTGCGGCCGCGGCAAGTGATTATGTATCTTTTGCGGGAGGATTTCAACATTTCGTATCCGACTATCGGCACGAAAATTGGCGGCCGCGACCATACGACTGTTATCCACTCTTGTGAGAAGATAAAGCGTGAAGTAGTTGGGGATAATGAGTTAGCAAAAGAGATTCAAAATATTAGAAGTCTCCTTGTATGAAAAAAATAGCAAGATTATCAACAGTTTATGTAGTGTTCAAAAAAATATATAAGCATATATTCTCCTGTTTTTTTATATTATCCCACTATCAACACCACTAATAAGCATTATATGAATATTTCCATAGAAAAAAAATTATTCTCTGAAGCAATACACACTGCCGCGCGATTTTCGGACAAGAGGAATACAACGCTCCCTGTGCTTTCTTCCGTCCTTATTCTTGCCGGCGACGAAGGTATTAAAATGCGGGCAACGAACCTTGAAACAGGTATTGATTTGAAACTAAAAGGGGAGTGTAAAACCAATGGGGTTGTTGCCGTTCCAGCGGTCATACTACAACAAATAGCCGGTTCACTCACCCAAGAAGGAAATGTTACTCTTGACCATACTGGTGAAATTGTGTTCCTTACAAGCGGAACAAGTAAAAGCTCCATAAAAACCGTCCCTTATGATGATTTTCCCTCCATCCCATTCCCGGAAAATTCAAAGAATCGGATAGTGATTCCTGGAATCATTCTGCGCACCCTCTTCACTTCCATCGCCTCATGCGCGTCAACCTCTACAATTCGCCCGGAACTTGCAAGTTTATATCTCACCGTGGAAGGAGGTGTTCTGACGGCGGTGGCTACCGATTCTTTCCGTCTTGCTGAAAAAAAAGTGCCAATCACAAACAAAGGGATACAAGGAAAGTTTCTTATTCCAGCGAAGAACGCCCTAGACATAGCTCAAGCGCTTCCTGATGACGATGTTATTATGTCGTTTGATGACCACCAATGTGCATTCGTGAGCACGGTCAGCACGATCGTCTCACGGCTCACAAACGCGGCGTATCCAGATTATCGCCAAATCATACCGAAAGAATCAGTCGTTGAAGCGATTATTCTCCGGAAAGATTTTGAAGCCGCTCTAAAACGAACGACAATCTTTTCGGATTCATTTCAAAAAATACGTATCAGTTTTGACCCTAAAAAAAATACATTCTCATTTTTTGCGCGGAATTCTGAAGTCGGAGAATCAACGGAAACACTGCCGGCGCGCGTATCCGGAAGCACTTTAGAACTTTCGTTTAATCATCGCTACCTCCAGGCGGCGCTCCCTCTCACGGGAGCGGAAAGCATTTCTCTCATTGCCGCCGGAATCGGCCGTCCGCTCATCATCAAGGGCGTTGGCGACACTTCGCTTCTCTATTTAGTGTCTCCAATGAACCAGTAGAACGTTTTAGGGAGTGACGGTTACAGGAAGAGGGGAGAGCGGAACGGGGAGCATGATGCCGCCGGCGAAGAGTTCGGGATGCGCGGCATACCATGCGGAGATGCCGTATTCCCAATATGCGAATTGGGGGTCCGCCGTTGGATTAACCGGCGGCGGTCCTTGCGGATTGTTTTTGTCGGTCCAGTACAGCAAGCTGTGCGGCGCGATTGTCCCCAATGCGTCAGGCAAGTACCAATTCCCTTGGAGCATCGGCGGCACGCTGGTAAATATCGGGCTTGACTGGCCGAAATACGCTTTCGGATATTTTGACAGTGCGTACGCCATCGCTTCATGCCACATCGGCGCCGCGATGAAACCGGCGACGGACTTCACCATAGGTGAATTATCGTTATTGCCGGCCCAGACGCCGAGCGCGATAGACGGGGTGTAGCCGATCACCCACGCATCGCGCGTATCATCGGTTGTTCCGGTCTTGACTGCGACCTCATACTCCGGGAAGGAGAGGGGGGAATTAAGCGGATATTCCGGCAGGCGGGCGGGCGCATCGGAAAGCATTGCAGAGATATCCCGCGCGATATTTTCCGGTACCACCACCGTCGGCTGCGGTGAAAACTTCTGAAGCACCGTTCCTTGCGCATCTTTAACCTCCAGGATGCCGGTCGGAGCGTTCGCCGTGCCGTCATTGCCAAAAACGGCATACGCGCCCACAAGGTCCAGAAGGCGCACCTCGCCGCCGCCGAGCACCAGCGTAAGACCGTATTGGTTGGGGTCGCCGAGCGTACCAAGTCCGAATGATTTCGCAAGGTTGATGGCGTTTTGTATTCCAACGAGGTACAGCACCTTGATGGCGGGGATGTTAATGGACTGTGCAAGCGCGGTTTCAAAGGTCATCGGGCCGCGGAAGGTTTCGTCATAATCGGAAGGCGCATAACAAGGAGGGGTATTGTTATAAATGTCAGACGGCTTGCACATAGTGGAGAACTGCGTCGGCGCGTCAAAGATGACCGTATCACGAGTGTAGCCCTTTATGAGTGCGAGCGAGTAAACGAACGGCTTCATAGCGGAACCGGGTTGCCGAAGCGCGAGCGTGGCATTGTACTGGCCGTCAATAGCGGTATCAAAGAAATAGCGTGAACCGACCATCGCGAGTATCTGTCCGCTCGCGGGTTCCAGCACGATGAGCGAGGCGTTTGACGCACGGAATTTCTTTTCGTTCTCCAACGCGTATCGGTTTACGATCTCCTCCGCTTTTGCCTCAAGGTCGGCGTCAAGCGTCGTCGTCACCGAGAGCCCCGAGATGAGCGCCTTCGGGCCGTACCGCTTTTCAAGCTGATCCAAGATGTAAAAGACGAAATGCGGCGCGCTGATGGACGTTTGGCCGGTCGGAGCAAATGATACCTTTTCGCCTTTGGCGATGTCGGAGGCGGCGTCGGATATGAATCCAAGCGCGCGCATCCGATCAAGTATGAGGTCCTTGCGCGCGTTAAGCTCATCTTTATGGGCGCCGTACGGAGAGTAGTAGGTGGGCGCCTGGATCATGGACGCGAGATATGCCGCCTCCGCGAGCGACAGGTCTTTTGCGGGAATGCCGAAGTAGGATTCGGCCGCCGCTTCAATGCCGTAAAGCGTGCCGCCGTAGGAAATGTTGTTGAGATAGGTCTCAAGGATCTGCTCCTTTGAATACGATTGTTCAAGTTTAATCGCGAGCACCCACTCATGTATCTTGCGGATGATGCTCTTTCGGCTGGTGAGCAGCGTATTCTTCACCACCTGTTGGGTGATAGTGGAGCCGCCTTGGGAAAGCGATCCCCCGAGCGCGTCGGCGATCATCGCGCGGATGATAGAGGAGAGGCGGATGCCTCCGTGCGCATAGAAGCTTGAGTCTTCTATGGCGACTGTGGCGTTAATCGCATGGGGCGATATGTCGCTTAAAGGTATGAGGTTCCGTTTCGCGTCCCGGTTGTAATCGTAGAGCAGGACTTGGCCGGTGCGGTCGTAAATTTTTGTGGACTGGTCCACCTGTCGCGCGGCGAACGAACCGATATCGGGCACCGGCGAGAGCGCAACAGTGAGGAGGACGCCGCCGGCGACAAGAAACCCGACCCCGAGGAGCATAAGAATAAACGCGCGAAAACTATGCCGCCGCGGAGTATATCTACCCGTCATGGCGCGTATGGTACCACGCGTCCCGTCCTTTCTTTAGGTATCTTTCTCCTCTTCAAGTTCATCGGGTTCGGGATCTTGGACCGGCTCTTCATCAAGATTTTCCTCATACGGAACGAAGTCATCCATAGGGGTAAGTTATATTTAATCCCGCGCGGGGACGGGTACATTTAAGCGGATTTTATTTTCCGCGCAAGCCCTTTTGTAAACATCTGTGGATTAGTCGATTTTTTCTGTTCTGCCGGCGATGGTCAAAGCGGTGATGCCGATGCCGATGGCGTCCATCTCGTCGTCCAGACGCTTTTTCTTCGGGAGTGTAAGAAGCCGCGGAAGCATGCGCGTGACGGCGGCTTTGTCCGCGCCGCCGTGGCCGGTTACCGCGAGCTTCACCTGCTGCGGCGAACACTCTATGACCGGCACGGCGGCGCGGGCGGCGGCGGCCAGGGTAGCGCCGCGCGCGGCAGCCCCCCCCCGGGGCGGGGTGTTTTTTTAGGGGATGGAAAGC
>CAYHGO010000006.1:8199-9514 GCA_964356215.1 uncultured Candidatus Saccharibacteria bacterium
GTCCTGCGGGCGCGGGCGGGTGGTTTGGCCCGGCCCGGGGGGGCGGGTTCCCGCGTCTCACCCGGGGGGGGCACACCAATATCGCCCCGCCCGGGGGGGGGGCCCGGCCGCGGCAAGGATAGCGCCGCGCGCTTCAGCGACACGGAGTGCCGTCTTTTTATTGACGCTGAAGAAGAGCGTTTCTGTCGCGAGTGCGTCTGGTTTGTATTTAGAAATAACATCAGCGACAGTGCGAGCAACATGCGCGAGGCGCTTCTCGTGCGCGCCCTTCTCCGGCACGATGCAGTCGCTCCAAACCAAGGTCGGGCGGGAAGGATCGCCCTCAATGACGGCGATACCGAGCCGGTCGTAGCCCGGATCAATCGCCAGAATCCTCATAGCCGCGCGCGTTGGTGAATACCTGCTGGACGTCCTCGTGCTCGTCAAGCGCGTCAAGAATATTGGAGAGGCGTTCTTCGTCTGCGCCAGCGACCTCCACTAGCGGCTCGTTCGGCATGTAGCCGTCGTTAGTTTTGGTAAAAGCCCAGCTGGCCGCCCCAGGCGCCGACAGCTCTACGCCCTGAAGAACAAGAAGATGTTTTATCTCTTGCGTCGTGCGGTTCTTGTTGTCGGTGAGCGCGTCTATCATAAGCGCAGTGCCGCCCGGTCCGTACGCTTCATAGACCACTTGCGAAAGGTCCCCCACCTCTTTAGAAGCGCCTTTTGCAATAGCGCGTTCAATATTGTCTTTGGGCATGTTCGCGGCTTTCGCGCGTGCGATGGCGACCGAGAGTCCGGGAGCGGAGAGGGCGCCGTTCGCTTTCTTAGACTCTATCGTGAGTAGCCTCGCAAAGCGGGAGAAGACACGGCTCTTTGCCGAATCAGTTACGGCCTTCTGCCTCTTTATCTGCGACCATTTACTATGACCCGACATGGTTCAGAACATCGCATTAGCTTTTTCTCCGTTTAAATACTCCCGACCTTCTTGAGTGATGATGCGCCCGCGAGGAGAACGTTCCAAGAAGCCAAGGCGGAGCAAGTACGGCTCGTACATGTGTTCAACGGTGTCCGGGTCCTCATGCAGGGATGATGCAATGGCGCGAACGCCGGCCGGTCCTCCTCGGAAACTTTTTAATAGAGTTTCCAGATACCGGCGGTCATCCTTCGTGAGTCCGCGCGCGTCAATGCCGAAGAGTTCGCACGCTTTGTCGCAGAGCGCGGCGGAAAGTTTGCGGTCGTGCACCTCGGAGAAGTGGGGGGCGCGCGGGCCAGCCACCGAAGGACCCCGCCGGCGGCGCCCCCGAAGGGCACCGCCCGCGGCCCAAACAAAAAAACC
>CAYHGO010000006.1:9524-13476 GCA_964356215.1 uncultured Candidatus Saccharibacteria bacterium
GCTCCCCAGCTTAGAGAGTGGGCTGGGTGCTCGGGGGGGCGGGTGGGGCGATGCCGTCCCGGCCGCGCCCGGCCCCCCCCCCGCCCCGCCGGCCCCCCCCCCCCCCCCCCACGCGAGGAGTCGCCCTGCTTCTCGCCGCGATGCGCTCAATGACTTCCTCCGGCGCATCTAGGTTCAGGAGTTTTGACGAACGACGTATGATGTCGCGGATGTCATCATCGTTATAAAAATCAAGTTGGTACACCCCTCCGCCGAAGCGCGAGCGCAGAGGGCCGGAGAGTTCCGCAACGCGCGTCGTCGCGCCGACGAGAGTGAATGGATGGAGCGCAAGCTCCACCGTGCGCGCCGACGGACCTTTCCCGAGCACAAGGTCAAGATGCCCTGACTCAAGAGCGGGATATAGGAGCTCTTCTATTTTTCTTGAAAGCCTGTGTATCTCATCAATAAACAAAACAGTGTTCGGCTCAAGATTTGTAAGAATGGCGGCAAGGTCGCCTGCGCGCTCTATGGCGACGCCTGAGGTGCTTTTTAGAGGCGCTCCGAGCGTTATCGCAACGAGATGCGCAAGCGTAGTTTTGCCTACCCCAGGAGGTCCGTAGAAGAGAATGTGTTCAGGCATGCTTCCCCGCTTCTTGGCGGCGTCAATGGCAATTCTAATGTTCGCCTTCGTCTGCTTCTGCCCGACATATTCGTCCCAGCGAGCGGGGCGCAGAGCGGAATCTAGCGAGGTTGGGACCGTCGGGTTGGCATTCGTGGAACTTGACATAAAAATTAGATGATGCTAGTATTCTAGCATAGTTTCTTGTCCTGTTCATACTCCTCTAGGCAAGGCTTGACGGCTTTGGGCGTTTCCCCAAGGACTTTCTGGCCGCCACTTTCGGGTGGCGTTGCTGGGAATATCCCCAGGTGTCTCGTCCTCTCCAGCCCCAGTTTTGGGTCGTGATTCTAACTGAATTAGAAACCGCGAAACAAAACAAAGAGAATCTAGTTACTGTAATCGCGTTACAAAACTGGAGCTGGATTATTGCCTTGAGGACTATGGACGGGAATTGTCCTTTCCAGATCAACCAAGAGAGGCCCCGATGGACCGCGAGTCATTTGCTGAACTCATTCACTGGACATGGATAATATGGGTTTTTGGCATTCTCAACCCATGTTTCATGCTTCCTCAACTCATCAAGATTTGGATGGAAAGGGAGACTCGGGGGATTTCCGTCTTCACCCTCGGACTGCTCATCCTCATTCAGACCGCATTCGCACTGCATGGGTTCTTCATACGTGACGCGCTCATACTGTGGAGCAATACGGCGGCTGCTCTCGTCAGTACTGCCGTCGCCCTTTCAATGCTGTACTTTCGTCGTCGAGGGAGATGACCAGAGGCGAACGGCCCGACAAGAATCAGCAGATTCTTGTCGGGCCGTTTCTTTTTATGCGCGCGGGAGGTCGACGGTGGCGAGGACTTCGGAGAGAGAAGTGACGCCGGCGAGGGTTTTAAGGATGCCGTCCTGCGCCATGGTGAGGTACCCCTGTTTGGCGGCGAGCTTCGCTATTTCATTTTCGGGCGGATTGTCGCGCAGGAACTCCGCCAGTTCGTCGTCCATGAAGATGGCTTCGTAGAGGCCGATGCGGCCTTTATAGCCCGTTTCATCATTATCTGGCGAGTCGTCTACCGACGACTCCCACACGGTTTCTATTTTCCCCGGGATAAGCGACTTGTCGGCGAGCGTTTCAAATACTTTTACAATCATCTTCTTTTCATCATCCGTAAGCGGCCGTTCTTTCTTCATCTGCGGATGGAGCCGGCGCACGAGGCGCTGGGCCATAGAGACAGTGACGGCCGAGCCGAAGGACTTCGGGTCCGCGCCGAGGTCCGCGAGGCGCGGGAAGGTGCCGGCCGCATTGTTGGTGTGGAGCGTGGAGAAGACGAAGTGTCCGGTCAAGGCCGCCTGGATGGCGATGTTGGCCGTGTCGCCGTCGCGTATCTCGCCGACCATGATGATGTCGGGGTCTTGGCGTACGATTGATTTCAGCCCTTCGGCGAATGTGTATTTTTTACTCTCCACCTGCGTCTGCACGATGCCGGGAAGATGATATTCCACCGGGTCTTCTATCGTAATTATCTTTATCTCCGGCCTATATATCTCGCGCAGGAAGGAGTAGAGCGTCGTTGTCTTACCGCTTCCTGTGGGGCCGGTGGTGAGCAACATGCCGTGCGACTTGCGGATTTCGGTTTCCAGGCGAGCAAGAAGCTTCGTGTGAATGCCAAGCTCTTTATAAGAAACCTTCGTCGTTTCGGGGTCTAGGAGACGAAGCACAATGGATTCGCCGAAGTTGCCTGGGATGAAGGAGGCACGCACTTCTATCTGACTCGCGCCTTTTTCAATACTGAAGCGCCCGTCCTGCGCGCGGTCAGAGATGTTGAGTTTCGCGCCGGAGAGCACCTTAATGCGCGAATTCAATTGATGATAAAGAGCGGCATCAAAGAAATAAGAGTCGGTAAGAAGACCGTCTATCCGGAGGCGCAGGCGAATCTTTTCTTCTTCTGGCTCTATATGGATGTCGGAGGCGCGGAGCGCAAATGCGCCTGCGAAGAGTATCTCCAGTATCTGCGACACGCGGTCCAGCGACTTCAGGGCGACGGCGGCCGAGAGTTCTTGCTCCAGTGCGCCCTTCGTCTGGCTTCCCCGCGCGAGCGTATCCAGCGTTTCCGGAGCGACAACGAAGGTGCCGGTCTTGGACTCCGAGGTGAACGAAAGGTCGCTATAACGCGCAAGTGCTTTCTCCAAGCTCTTCTTAGACACGAGAAATTCCTTCACTTGGAATCCGCGCTCGGTGAGTTCCTCGTAGAGCTTCGCGAGCGCGGGGTTGTTTGGATTATGTACCGCGAGCGAGAGCGCTTTCGCCGTCTTCGCGAAGGCCGCCGTCTCGGCGAGCCGCGCCTCGGCTTTTGGAATGAGACGAAGCGCATCGGCGTCTATGTCTTTAAGCGACAGGTCAGCGTACGTAAGGCCGTATTTTTCGGAGAGGATGCGTACGACATCTTCTTCTTCACGCTCGCGCACCTCCGCGAGCTTCGCCTCCTCACGCTGCGTGTCAAATGGCAGGTCCATTAGGGCAAATGGTACCATGCGCGCATGGAGCGTTCTCTTACTACGCTTTCAGACTTAGACGCCAAAGCGGCGCGATTCGTGGGCTCGCTTACATTGCGTAAGGACGGCGCAACGCTGGTTACGCTCTCGGGTGAACTCGGGGCAGGGAAAACGGCGTTTGTTAAGGCAGTCGCGAAGGCGCTTGGTGTTGAAGATGTTGTAACGAGCCCAACGTTTGTCCTTGAAAAAATTTATAAACTTGGACATCCGATGTCCAAGTTTGAAAGACTCATCCATATTGATGCCTATCGTTTAGAGAAATGCGCTGACCTCGCGCTGCTCGGGTTTGACGAACTTATGCAAGATTCCGGCAATCTTATTTTGCTTGAATGGCCGGAAAAAGTTTCTGAAGATCTTCCCAATCCCGCAATAAAAATTTCTCTCATCGCTAATCCCAACGGCTTCCGCACACTTTTGTATGGCTAAAAGACTTTCCAACAAGAAACGCATTGTGCTCCTAGACACGCACGCCATTATCCACCGTGCCTATCATGCTCTGCCGGACTTCACCGGCCCTTCGGGCGCGCCCACCGGCGCCTTGTACGGCCTCGTCGCGATGCTTCTTAAAATAATCACAGACCTGAAGCCGGATTATCTCGCCGCTTGTTACGACCTGCCGAAACCAACCATTCGCCACGAGGCCTACGAAGGGTACAAGGGCACGCGCGCCAAGACTGACGACGCTCTCGTTCTCCAAGTAAACGAGTCGCGTAAAGTTTTTGAGGCGTTTTCAATTCCTACGTATGAACGAGAGGGATTTGAAGCAGATGACCTCCTCGGCACGATTGCACACGAATTAAAAG